>BACX01000830.1 GCA_000333335.1 Sphingomonas-like bacterium B12
CGTTATCCGTCACCTGCTTCGATGCGACCTTCCCGTCGGCGCCGACCACCAGCACGGAAGCCTGGCCCTTGGCATCATGGGTCACCGCCGCCTCGGGCAGCAGGAAGACGTTCTGCTGCACCGCCTGGCTCACCACCGCGCGGACGTACATGCCCGGCAGCAGCAGGCCGTTGGGGTTGGGGAAGCGCGCGCGCAGCGTCACCGCGCCGGTCGAGGTATCGACCTGGACCTCGGAGAATTGCAGCGTTCCGCTCAGCGGATAATCGGTGCCGTCCTCCAGCCTGAGCTTCACGGCCGCCTTGTCCGGCATGGCCCCGCCCTTGGCGATCGCCTGGCGCAGCGCGAGCAGCTGGGTCGAGCTCTGCTGGATATCGACATAGATCGGATCGAGCTGGGTGATGGTGGCGAGCGCGTCGGTCTGACTCGCCGACACCAGAGCGCCCGGCGTCACGCTCGAACGGCTGATCCGGCCCGTGATCGGTGCGTTGACGTTGGTGTAGCGCAGGTTGATCTGCGCGGTCTGCAGGTTGGCGCGCTGCTGGACGATCGCGGCCTGCGCCTCGCCGGAGGCGGCACGTGCATCGGCGGCATCCTGCTTGGCGACGGCATTGATCTTCTCGAGATCGGTGTAGCGATCGGCCTTGAGCTTGGCGGCCACGGCGGTCGCCTGAGCGGACGCGAGCTGGCCCTGCGCCTGGCCGACGGCGGCGCGATAGAGCGCCGGATCGATCTGGTAGAGCGGCTGCCCCTGATGGACGATCCCGCCTTCGGTGAAGAGCCGCCGCAGAATGATGCCGGAAACCTGCGGACGCACGTCCGACACCTGGTAGGCATCGGTGCGGCCGGGCAGTTCGGTCGCCATCGCGGCGGTGCCGGGCTGGGCGACGATCACGCCGACGATCGGATCGGGCTTGGGCTTGTCGTCCTTCTTCCCTCCGCAGGCGGCGAGCGCCAGCAGCGAGGCGGTGAGGAAGGCGGAGGCGGGGATGCGGATCGCGGACATTGTCGGCGCGCATCATATGCGGGTGTTGCACGCTGATGTCAGGTCCGAAATGCCGCGCATGACGAAAAAGTAAGGGGGCGGCNNGAACTTGTCCTGCCGCCCCCNNAATTTGGGCCTTCCGTCCGAAGATCAGAAGGCGAAGTTGACGGTACCCGAGATCGCGCGCGGCGAGCCGATATAGGCGAACGGGATGCTGGTTTCCGACGTGTTGCCGCTGAAACCGCCGACATAGAGCTTGTCGAACAGGTTGGTCACGTTCAGCTGCAGGTAGGTGCCGTCGTTGAGGCCAATGCCCTTCAGCGAGACGCGGGCGTCGAGATCGACCAGCGTGTAGGCCGGAGTCTTCGCGGCGTACAGGATCGCGGTGTGGGCTGCGCTCGTGTAGATCGGAATGTTCTGATCGTTCACGTAACGCGGGCCGGTGCGCTTCGCCTGGATACCGAGTGTGACCGGGCCGAAATTGCCCTGGGCACGGGCGCCGAACGTGTAGGTCGGGGAACCCGACTCACGCTTGCCGGCGGTGTTGTAGACGGTGGTGGCGGTCGCCTCGACATTGTCGAGGATCTTCGACTTCAGGTACGAACCGAACGCGTAGAGCGAGATCTGCTGGATCGGCTGGTACGAGATGCTGCCGTCGACGCCATACTTATGCACGGTGCCGAGATTGCGGTAGATCGTGATGTCCTCGACGGGATCGTAGGACGAGGCCAGGCGGTTCTTGAAGTTGGTGTACCAGCCGGACAACTGCGCCTGGATCTTGCCCGAACGATAGCGCAGGCCGAGGTTGAAGTTGTCGGTGGTTTCCGCCTTCGGATGGGCGGCGTCGCTGTCCGCGGCGAAGGAGAAGGAGTTGTACAGGTTGTCCGTGCCCGGAACCTGCAGGCCCTTCGAATAGTCGCCGAACGCGCTGATCTGCGGCGTGAAGTTGTAGGTGAAGCCGGCGGCCGGCAGCACCTTGTTGTAGTGCAGGTCACGCTTTTGCGGCGGCGTCGCGGTCGGGTTGGCCGCCAGGAAGGCCGCCTGATCCGCCGCGTCGTTGAAGCAATCGATGAAGCCCTTGCCGCCGGCCTCGGTCACGCAGCGCTGATCGAGGTTGCGGGTGAAGAACGGCGCGCGGACGCCCGCATTGACCACCAGCTTGCTGTCGAGGAATTCGCCGCGATACTGGCCGGCCACCTGGTTCAGGATGGCGTAGGACAGGCGGTTGCGCTTCTCGATCGGCAGGCCGGTCGAGTCGAGCAGCGGGTCATGATAGGGGAACGGGTTGGTGGTGATGCCGTTCGCCTGCAGCGCCGCGACCTCGCCGGTCTGGCGGTGACGGGCGTGATCCCAGCTATAGTTCACGCGGACGGTCTGGGTCGGCGTGATGTTCCACTGCAGGTTGGCGATGAGGCCGAAGCGGTTGGTGCGGGTCTGGCTCGGCGCATAGGCATTGACGCCCGCCGTGCAGATCTTGTTGGGGCTCGCGGCTGTGGGGCAAGCGTAGGGCGTATCAAGAATGTCGCCATCGCCATTCAGATCCACGCCACCAAAGTAAGGATGGCCACCGATATAACCGGTCAGGCCGGCCGGAACCGTCGCCGAACCCGCGGGAGTCGTGCCCTCGTAGCCGACGATCGCGCCGTTGCCGCCGTTCGCGCTGACGAACTGCCAGCTCGGATCCACCGTCAGGATCAGGTTGTCGGCCAGCGTGAACTTGGAGTTGATGCGGACGTTGCCGGTCTTCGACGGGTTGTAGCTGAGGTCGTAGGCCGGCGAACAGGTCGGCACGTCGTGCGCACCATCGACACCGGCCGGGGTGATGCACGGCGCGATCGTGTATTCGCGCTCATCCTTGGTCACCGGGAAGCGGTTGCCCGAGCCCGAGCCGACGACGCGGGTGCCGTCCGTGCCGTCGACGCGCAGCGGCACCGACGAGAAGTTGCGGTTGATGTTGCGGTTGTAGTTCGCCGCGACCGAGACGAAGTCCCCGTTGCTGCCGATCGGCTGGTAGACCTTGCCGTTCAGCTGCAGCTTGTCCGTGCTCGACTGGGTGAAGAAGGGATTGTTGTAGCTCGAACGGCTGGCGGCGATGAACGCACGGGTGCCGAATGGCGTGAAGGTGCCGGTGTCGACCACGCCGAACAGGCGCATATAGTCATACTGGCCCATCGAACCCTCGAGGCGGACGTGGAAGTCCTCGGTGGGGTTGCGGGTGACGTAGTTGACGGTCGAGCCGGATGCCGCGGCGGTCGGGCTGTCGATGTCGGTCGAACCGAGCGACACGTTCACTTCCGAGATCAGCTCCATGTCGAGCTGCTGGTTCGAATAGAGCGCGTAGTTGCCGGAGTCGTTCAGCGGAACGCCGTCCCAGGTCTGCGAGATGCGGCTGGCATCGAAACCGTGGATGGTCAGCGTGCCGCCCGACGAGCCGTAGGGATCGTTGTTCTGGAAGCTGACGCCCGGCATGTAGTTGATGATGTCGTCGATCGACTGGCCGGGAACCTGGCGCTTGATGAATTCCTGCGTCAGGACGGCGCGGGCCTTCGACGTGTTTTCGACACGGACACCGCCGACGCCGTTGGTGTTGTGCGTGCCGGTGACGACGATTTCCTGCTGGTCGAACAGCTGCTGGCCGGTCGACTGGGCGAAGGCGGGCGCGATCGCGGTCAGCGCAAGCGCCGAGACCGAGGCGCGCGCAATCATCTTGGTAATGGTCATGGTTGAAGCAACCCCCTTTAAACGAATCCCTTACGGGCCCCACAAGCCCGATAGGCACGCCCGCTAGGGATTGGAAATGACACTTTTGCGACAGTCGCCGTTTTCTTCCGCGTTGCGTCAATTGTGTTGCCGGGTGTGACGCGTTTGGCACAGTGAGCTGCCATCATGTCCGGCGGATTTTCGGCTTAGGGAATTAAATCTCATCGTATTCGTGGCTTGGCGCCGACTCGCGAGATGAATCGCCTGAATCCGGCGATGAGGCGATCATCATGTTGCGGCGCAGCGTGGAAACATCGTTTCAGCCGTCAGCTCGTGCACGGTTTCCATCGGACGGTAGCAACCTTGCGACAATCGCGCTCAGGAGCTTCCGTCCTGCTGTATGATCCGGCTATGGCAGTCGCGACTGTGGCTTGAGCTGTGGAGGATTTGCGACATGCAGGTGGGCAAGGCGGGATGGAGCGTGGCGGCGGCGCTACTGCTGGCGGTGCAGGGGCATGCGCAGGCCCCCAAGGCTGACGTGGCCGATCCGCATCTCGATCTCGAGCAGGTCGATGGTGCAAAAGCGATGGCGACCGTGAAGGCCTGGAACACGCGCACCCTCGCCGAACTGGAGAAGCAGCCGCATTTCGCCGACTATCAATCTCGAGCGCTCGCTTTCCTGTCGGATACACAGAAGATCGCCGCCCCGGATCGGGTGCAGGGAGGGCTGGTGCTCAACTTCTGGCAGGATGCGGAGCATCCGCGCGGCCTGTGGCGCGCCTCGCCGATCGCGGCCTTCGCCGCCGGCAAGCCCGAGTGGCGTACGCTGATCGACGTCGGCGCGCTCGGCAAGGCGGAGGGCAAGGCCTGGGTGTTCAAGGGCGCGACCTGTCTCTCGCCCGCCTATGTGAAGTGCATGGTCGCCCTGTCGAACGGCGGCGGCGATGCGGTGGTCGAGCGCGAGTTCGACATGGCGAAGGCCGCGTTTATCGATGGCGGCTTCGCGCTGCCCGAGGCCAAGACCGACGTCAGCTGGGCGGGGCCGGACGCGCTCTACGTCGCGACCGATTTCGGCGCGGGCAGCATGACAGACTCCGGCTATGCGCGGATCGTGAAGCTGTGGAAGCGCGGCACGCCGCTCGCCTCCGCAACGGTCGTCAGCCAGGGCATCAAGAGCGACGTGTCCGTCGGCACTACGATCATCGTGGATGGTGATCGCACCTGGCCGGTGCTGGTGCGCGGCGTCGATTTCTATCACCGCAAGCTCAGCCACATCGCGCCGGACGGGCGACTGGTGCCGACCCCGCTGCCCGACGACGCCGACATCAACGACGTGATCGACGGTCGTGCCATCGCGACCCTGAAGAGCGATTGGGAAGGGCATAAGGCGGGCAGTATCGTCGCCTATTCGATCCCCGATCTTCTCTCGGGCAAGACGCCGGCGATCGAGACGGTATTCGTACCCAACGCGCATCAGGCGGTGGAGGATATCCGCGCCAGCAATTCGCTGCTCTGGGTGAAATTGCTCGACGACGTGTCCGGGCGCCTGCTGGCGCTCAAGCGATCCGAAGACGGCACGTGGAGCGGGCAGGCGGCGGCGCTCGCCGACAAGTCGACGGTGCATCTCGATGCCACCGCGTCGGACAGCGACATGGCCTTCGCGACCGTCGAGGGGATGCTGACTCCGCCGACGCTCTATCGCGTCACGCCGGGCGAAACGCCGGTCGCGGTGCAGTCGCTCCCCGCCAAGTTCGATGCGTCGAATATGATGGTCGAGCAGCATTTCGCGACGTCGAAGGACGGCACCAAGGTTCCGTATTTCCTCGTCCACCGGAAGGATCTGAAGGGGCCGGTCCCGGCTTACATGCACGCTTATGGCGGGTTCGAGCTGGCGCAGACGCCGAGCTACCTGATCAACGAGCCTTACAGGTCCGGCCCGGCGGCGCTCTACTGGGTGGAAGAGGGCAATGCCTATGTCCTCGCCAACATCCGGGGCGGCGGAGAATACGGGCCGGCGTGGCACGACGCGGCGCTGCGCGAAAAGCGCCAGAACGCTTATGACGATCTCTACGCGGTCGCCGAGGATCTGGTGAAGGCGGGAATCACCGCCAAGGGCCGCATCGCCGTCTCGGGTCGCTCGAACGGTGGGCTGATGGCGTCGGTGGCGCTCACCCAGCGGCCGGATCTGTTCGGCGCCGCGATCATCGGATCGCCGCTCACCGACATGAAGCGCTTCTCGCACATGTTGGCGGGCGCCTCGTGGATGGGCGAGTACGGCAATCCCGACGTGCCCGCCGACTGGGCGTTCATCTCGAAATATTCGCCCTACCAGAACCTGAAGGCGGGCGTGAAATATCCGACGCCCTTCATCTACACATCAACCCGCGACGATCGCGTGCATCCGGGCCACGCGCGCAAGTTCGCGGCGCGGCTACAGGATCTGAAGGATCCGTTCTTCTATTACGAAGCGATCGAGGGCGGCCATGCCGCCGGTGTTGAACCCAAGGAAGACGCGCTGCGCGCCGCCTTGGTGACGACCTACCTCAATCTCGAGCTGCCGCGCTCGCCTGCGAAGTAGCGTCGGGGGCGGCGTCCGGCGCCGGGGCGGCCTGCGCCGTCTCGGCGGCCGGGGCGGGCGCCTCGGCCGGCTTCGACGCGCCGTTGCCGTAGTGGAGCTTCACGCCCGGCGCGTTACCGCCGTCCGCCATGCCGCCGCCGGTGTGGATGGTGACACCTGCGATCGTCGCCAGTGTCGCCGGCTGCGAGGGATCGATGCCGGTCGCGCCCGCTGCCGATGTGACGGCGGTCGCATTGGCGCCGCCGCGATGGACCATCACGCCCGCCGATTCGGTGGTGCCGTAGCGCACCAGCACGGCGCGCGCGTCGTCCCAGCCGCTCTGGCCGGCGCCGACCGGCTCGATGCCGGCATAACGCTGGCGGAACTCGAAGCTGTTATCCAGCGCGTTGCTCCAGCGGTAGAAGATGTGCGCGCCGATCGTGGTGACGGGCGTCAGGCTGTCTTCCCAATAGGGATGCACGGCGGTGGTATGGTAATACATCGACGCGCCGATCGGGGCGTAGACCTCGCCGGCAAGTGCGGCTGCCGCGATCTGACGGGCATGTTCCCAAGATCCGGGCTCGCGCCGATGGGCGAGCGAGCCGTCGCAGGTGAAGCTGAACTGGCACCCGGTGGTCCGGTACGATCCCTGATAGACCACGCCGCAGACCGATCCGGGGAAAGCAGGATTGCGCACGCGGTTGAGCACCACCTGCGCGACCGCGCGCTGGCCGTCGTCGGATTCTGAGCGTGCCTCGTAATAGACGGCGGCGGTGAGGCAATCGAGTGCACGGCTGGCATCGTCCGCGCTCTGCGTGTCGGACACGAAGGCGGGCGCGCCTTCGATCAAAGTGGGAGCAGCGCCGGGCAGCGGCGGCGGGGCCACCGGCATTTCTGGCATGGCGGGCAGGATCGTGCCCGGCGACATCCAGTGCGCGAGCTTGGGCGCGGGGCGCGGGGCCTCGGCCACCGGATGCGGCGCCAGGGACTGGGGCGGAACGCACGACGTCACGGCCATCAGGACCGCAAAGCCGAGCGATGATCGACGGTACATGGCGAAGCCCGGATGATCGACGGAAGCCCGCCATGTATCCAAACAAGGTTTGCGTCCGGTAAACGCCGCATAAGAGAAGGGCCTCCCGGTGCGATGCCGGGAGGCCCTGGATGGGTTTCTGCGATGCGCGTCGCGCTTACATCTTCACGCCGACGCGCGCGTAGAAGAACTGGCTCGGCAGATCGTAGACCGCCGGGTCGTAGTTCGCGAGCGAGCAATTGTAGCAGGCCGGCGGTGCGGTGCCGGCGATGTTGTTGACGCCAACGGCAAAGGTGAAGTCGCGATTGGCGAGCTTGGTATCCCACAGCACCTGGAGATCGCCGTAGAGCCGAGCGCCCATCTCGTGCCCGTCGTTGCTGCCGCCATCCTCGTGCACCCGGCTGATATAGCGGCCGGTGAGCGAGACCGTGACGTTGGACAGCGACCAGTCGATCGTCGCGATCGACTTGTACTTGGGATAGGCCTGCGTACCGGATTCGGTACCGGCCCGCTTGACCGTGCTGGTGCCATCCGCGGTCGGCGAGATCTCGTCATATTTGAACGTCAAGGTGTTCTGCCAGGAGAGGCCGAAGCTGCCGGCGCCGGTGGTCGGCGAGCGGTAGGTCAGGTTGAGATCCAGGCCGTCGGTCTTGACGCTGGAAATGTTCTGCAGCGTGCCGACGATGCGCGTCACCTGGCCCGTGGCGCTGCGGGTGATGGCGCCGCAGGCCAGCGCATCCCCCGTATTGGCGCAGCGATCGAGCAGGGTCTGCGGATCGACGGCGCCGATCGCATCCTTGATGCGGATGTTGAAGTAGCTCGCTTCCAGCGTCAGCGTCCGCGCCCAGTCTCGCGCCCACGAGGCGGAATAGACCGCACCGCCGACCCAGCTGCGCGAGGTTTCCGGCTTCAGCGCCTCGTTGCCGCCGGTCAGCACCGGCAACTGCGCACCCTGCTGTTCGTAGGCGCCGGACGACGGCGCCCCGTTGGCGATGCAATTCTGTCGCACAGTAGCGTTGAAGCCCGGCGAGTTCAGGTTGTTGCACGGATCGTTGACCGGCGCGTCGAAGCGAGAGAGCGAACCGAACAGCTCGCCGATCGCCGGCGCGCGGAAACCCTGCGCGTAGGTGCCGCGGATCATCAGATCCTCGGTCGGCTTCCAGTTGCCGCCGCCCTTCAGCGTCACCTTCGATCCGGACGTCGAATAATCCGAATAGCGCGCCGCGAAGGAGGCGTTCAGCAGCTTGAAGAAGGGCTTGTCCTTCAGCAGCGGCACCGAAAGCTCGCCATAGACTTCGTCGACATTGTAGCCGCCCGCCGTCGCCTGCGCCGGGATGTCGGCGCCGAGGCCGGCCTGGATGATCGGATCGGGGGTGAAGCTGCCGGTCAGCTTGCGATGCTCGTAGCCGAGCGCGACGCTCACCGTGCCGGCGGGCAGATCGAATAGGCCGCCGGTGATGTTGGCGGTGCCGTCCCAGATCTTCTGCATCGAACGATCATGCTCGGTGAACGCGATCCAGTTGAGCATCGCCGGCGTGATCGTGCCCGCGCCGCCGAACAGGTCGAGCGGAACGCAGGGATCGGTGCAGTTGGCGATCGGGCCGAGCGCCTGCTGGACGTGCGCGGCGTTGACGTTGCCGGTGAAGGTCTGGCGCGCGTTGGTCTTGCCGTAGACGCCGTTCACGTCCCAGTTCCATTCGTGGCCGAGGAACTGGAAGTCGCCGCTCAGCGTCGCCGAGCCGTAATAGGTATCCACCGTCTGCGAATAATGGCGCGGGCCATTCTCGACGAGGCGGCGGGCCACGAACGAGTAGTTGGCCGGCGTGCCCGTCGCCGCGTCGCCCGCATTGAGTGTGCCGAACGGATTGTAGGGATTGCTGCCGTCGATGGTGATCGTGTCGAGCAGGTTGCCGTTGCCCGAATCCGGGCCGATGAACAGCGGCAGCGGCGCCGCCTGGTTGGCCGACTGGCGGCGGTTGAAGAAGAACTTGCTGCTGAACTTGATGTGGTCGCCGAGCGGCTGGGTGACGGTCGCGAAGGCCGCATAACGCTTATAAGGTGTCAGCAGATAGTTGAGCGGTGCGGTGTTGTAGCGGTCCGCGTTGGTGAAGTCCTTGAAGTCGGCGGCGGTCGGACGGCCGTCGACCGGACCGACCAGCGTCAGGTCGCTATCGCCGACGATGAAGCGGCCGAGCGGCGTCGCCGAGGAGCAACTGCTGTCGCACGACGTGATGAATGGGTGCGAGAAGAGCGCGAACTTGCGATCGGCGCGGAATACCGGCTTCTGCTGGGTGTAGCTGCCGCCGAACACCACTTCGGTGCCGGCCGACGGGATGCCGAAGCCGTAGCTCACATCGTAATTGCGCGTGAAGCCGTCGCCTTCCTTGAACAGCCCGTGCTGGAGCGAGACTTCGAGGCCGCGCTGCTTGGTCTTGGTGATGATGTTCACCACGCCCGAGATCGCATCAGACCCGTAGATTGAGGAGGCGCCGTCCTGCAGCACCTCGACCCGCTCGATCGCTGCCTGCGGGATCGAGTTGAGATCGACCGAACCGGGCACGCCCGACGCGGACGAGGCGTTCACGAAGCGCATCGAATCGACCATCACCAGCGTGCGCTTGGATCCGAGGTAGCGCAGGTTGATCTCGGACGTGCCGGCGCCCACGCCGCCGCCATCCTGCGGATTGCCGAGATTGCCGGAGCTGTTGTTCTTGCTGTTGAGGCCGCCGCCGGCGCTCGGCAGGCGTTGCAGCACGTCGGCGATGGAGGACAGGCCGGTGCGGTCGATATCGGCCTTGTCGACGAAGGTGATCGGGGAGGCCTGGTCCAGCGCATTGTGCCGGATTCGCGAGCCGGTGACGATGATGTCGGCATTGGGTGAGGCCTCGGCGCCGGCGGCGTCCGTGGCCGGCGCGCCGGACTGAGCGAGGGAAGGCTGGGCAAGTGCACAGGCCAGTGCCGCTGATGCGGCGGAGGCGCAGATATACCACGTCTTCATAGATCACCCCTTCTTTGCGCAGGGGCGATCGTTCCGGGCAGGTCTTTTACCGGCTCCTCCGGAAACGCCCCGGCAACGGCATGGTGATGGCGCTGAAATGTTGTTGCAAGCGCGTTACAACGAGGCTGGTCGCCGGAAAGCCTCCGCCTGTCGCGTGCAGGCCGGCTTCTAGTCGCGAAAGGCCCAGCGAAGCGTGCGGGCGATACCCATCGTCCCCGTGTCGATCAGAGGAGACGCCAGGCCGGAGCCGGAGAGGCCGTGCATCGCCTTTTCGCCAGCGGGCAGCAGATCGACCGCCGCCTGGAAGTCAGCGCCTGGACGGGCATCGCGCCGATCCGGTCGGGCTTCTGGGCGAGCACGATGCGAGCCACTTCGTGGGTACGCTCGCTCACCTCGAGTTCGGGGCGCATCGTTGCGATCAGCCGATCGGCCTCGGCGGCGCTGCCCGGGGCGGGGGAAGTTCCCAGCGCCTCGGCGATCCGGGCGAAGTCGGCGAAATAGGCATCTTCCTCGGTCGGCGTGAGCTTCCGCGCGCCATAACGCTGCCAGGCATCGAGGAAGCTCGTCGCCTCGGTGACATGGACCCAGGCGAGCAGATGCGGATCGTCCGCGCGATAGGGGGTGCCGTCGGGCAGCGTGCCGCGAACATGGCGGTGGACCTCCTTCACCGTCTCGATCGCGGCTTCTGCCTGATCGCGCGCGCCGAAGGTGGTCTGGGCGATGAAGCGCGCGGTGCGGCGCAGGCGGCCCAGCATGTCGGTGCGGAAGTTGCTATGGTCCCACACGCCCGCCAGCACCGCCGGATGGAGCATCTGGAGCAGCAAGGCGGAGACGCCGCCGATCATCATCGTCGTCACGTCGCCATGCACGCGCCAGATCACCGAATCGCGGGGATAGAATGCCTCGTCGCTGCGCGGGACGGGCTTTTCGCCGCGCGCCTGGTCGTTGAACACGGCGCGTACCCGGCGGACGAGGGCGCGCTTGGCCTGGGTGGCGAGGAAGGAGCGGGGAGCGGCCATAGCTCCCCGTATAGGGTGCCGGTGCGCGCAGATACATCGGGTTGGCCGGAGCGCGCTTGACCTTCCGTGCCATCGCGGCGACGGCCGTATCGGANACGACTGCCCGGTGCAGGGCTGGGATGGATCATGACGATGAGCGATGAAGGCAGCACGGCGGGCTGGCATTTCTGGATCGACCGCGGCGGCACCTTCACCGACATCGTGGCGCTGACGCCCGAGCGGGGAGGTGGTGACGCGCAAGCTGCTCTCCTCGCATCCCGAGCGCTACGAGGATGCCGCGATCCAGGGGATACGCGACCTGCTGGGCGTGGTGTCGGGCGATCCGCTTTCCCGGCGATCGGGTGGCGAGCGTGAAGATGGGCACGACGGTCGCCACCAATGCGCTGCTGGAGCGGCAGGGCGAGGCGGTGGCGCTGGTCGTGACCGAGGGATTCCGCGATCTGCTGCGCATCGGCTACCAGAACCGCCCGCGCTTGTTCGATCGCAACATCATCCTGCCGGACCGGCTGGAGCGCTGCGTGATCGAGGCGGCGGAGCGCGTCGATGTCGAGGGCACGGTGCTGACGCCGCTCGACGCGGGCAAGGTGCGCGCCGATCTGGAGGCGGCCTTCGCCGAGGGATGCCGCGCGGTCGCGATCGTGCTGATGCACGGCTACCGCTATCCCGATCATGAGGAGGCGATCGCCGCCATCGCGGCGGAAATCGGCTTCACCCAGATATCGGTCAGCAATCGGGTCAGCCCGCTGATGAAGGTGGTGAGCCGGGGGGACACGACGCTGGTCGACGCCTATCTCTCGCCGATCCTCGGGCGCTATGTGGCGCAAGTGGCGGAGGCGCTGGGCGAGGGCGTCCCGCTCGCCTTCATGCAATCGAACGGCGGGTTGATTGGCGCCGGCACTTTCCGGGGCCGCGACGCGATCCTCTCCGGCCCGGCCGGCGGCATCGTCGGGATGGTCGAGACGGCGAAGGCGGCGGGCTTCGGCAAGGTCGTCGGGTTCGACATGGGCGGCACCTCCACCGACGTATCGCATTATGCGGGCACGCTGGAGCGGACGCTGGAGACGGTGGTGGCGGGTGTCCGCCTGCGCGTGCCGATGATGGCCATCGATACCATAGCCGCCGGGGGAGGGTCGATCTGCCGGTTCGACGGCACGCGGCTGCGCGTCGGCCCGGAGTCGGCGGGGGCCGATCCGGGGCCGGCCAGCTACCGGCGCGGCGGGCCGCTCACCATCACCGACTGCAACGTGATGCTCGGCAAGCTGCAGCCCGATTGCTTCCCGGCGCTGTTCGGCCCGAATGGCGACCAGCCGCTCGATGCGGAGATAGTGCGCACAAGGTTCGCGGCGCTGGCCCGCGAGATCGAGGGCGCCGGCCTGCCGCCGAAGACGCCCGAGGAACTGGCCGAGGGCTTCCTCGCCATCGCGGTCGACAGCATGGCCAATGCGATCAAGAAGATCTCGGTCGCGCAGGGGCATGACGTCGCCGATTACGTGCTGGCCTGCTTCGGCGGCGCGGCGGGGCAACATGCCTGCCTGGTCGCGGACGCGCTCGGCATCGGCCACGTCATGGTGCATCCGCTGGCCGGCGTGCTTTCGGCCTACGGCATCGGCCTCGCCGACCAGCGCATCCTGCGCCATCGCGGGATCGAGGCGCCGCTCGATGCGGAGACGCTCGCCACGGCGGCGACCGAGATGGACCGTCTGCAGGACGAGTGCCGCGCCGATGTGGAGGCCGATGGCTTCGATATCGATCGCTCGCGCTTCGAGCGGCGGCTGTCGGTGCGCTATCGCGGCAGCGACACCGCGATCGAGGTGGCCGAGGCGGGCGTGGCGACCGTGCGTGCCGAGTTCGAGGCGCTCTACCGCCAGCGCTTCACCTTCATCACGCCCGACGTGCCGCTGATCGTCGAGTCCGTCTCCGTCGAGCTTGTCGTCCCGGCCATCCGGTCGGAGGCGAGTTTCGGCACCGCCGTCACCGGCGCCGTGCCGCGTATGGTCTCCGCCTACATGGGAGGGGAGGCGAGAGACGCCCGCATCCTCGAACGGCAGGCGCTGCCGGTCGATGCGCCGCTGGCCGGCCCGGCGATCCTCTACGACAGCACCGCCACCATCGTCATCGAGCCGGGCTGGTCGGGCCGGCGCAATCCGAACGGCGACATCGTGCTGGAGCGTGTCGAAAAGCGGCAGGACGAGGCGGACGGTCGCACCGCGCTCGATCCGGTGCGGCTGGAGATCTTCAACAACCTGTTCATGGCGATTGCCGAGCAGATGGGGCAAGCGCTGCAGAACACAGCCTTCTCGGTCAACATCAAGGAGCGGCTCGATTTCTCCTGTGCGCTGTTCGATGGCGGAGGCGCACTGGTCGCCAACGCGCCGCACATGCCGGTGCATCTGGGATCGATGGGCGACAGCGTCCGCGCCGCGCGGGATGCCGCGCAGGCCTCCGGACGCGGCCTGAAGCCGGGCGACGCCTATGTGATCAACAACCCCTATAATGGCGGCACCCACTTGCCGGACCTGACACTGGTGATGCCGGTCTTCGATGAGACGGGGGCCTGCTCCTTCTTCGTCGCCGCGCGTGGGCATCATGCGGACATCGGTGGTCGCACGCCCGGATCGATGCCGCCCGACAGCCGCTCGCTGGACGAGGAGGGCGTGCTGTTCGACGGCTTCCTGATCGTCGAGGAGGGCCGCTTCCGCGAGGCCGAGTTCCGTGCGGAGCTGGCCGGCGGCCGCTATCCGGCGCGCGACCCCGATCGCAACGTCGGCGACATCCGCGCCCAGATCGCCGCGTGCGCGCGGGGCCGGGCGGAGATCGGCAGGATGGTCGGCCATTTCGGGCTGGACGTGGTGCTCGCCTACATGCGCCATGTGCAGGACAATGCGGCGGAGGCGGTCCGTCGCCTGCTCGATCGCCTTGCCGACGGGCATTTCCGATACGAGCTGGACGACGGCTCACACGTCTCGGTGGCGCTCACCGTCGATCGTGCGGCGCGGCGTGCTCGCGTCGATTTCACGGGCAGCAGCGGTGAGCAGCCGACCAACTTCAACGCGCCGCCCTCGATCTGCCGCGCCGCGACGCTGTACGTGATGCGCACCCTGGTGGACGAGGCGATCCCGATGAACGACGGCTGCCTGGAGCCGATCGATCTCGTCATCCCCGAACATTCGATGCTGCGGCCGAGCTATCCGTCGGCGGTGGTGGCGGGCAATGTCGAGACCAGCCAGGTGATAACCGACGCGCTGTACGGTGCCACGGGGATGCTCGCCGCCGCGCAGGGGACGATGAACAACTTCACCTTCGGCAACGATCGCCACCAATATTACGAGACGATCTGCGGCGGTGCGGGGGCTGGGCCGGATTTCGACGGCACGTCGGCCGTCCACACCCATATGACCAACAGCCGGATCACCGATCCGGAGGTTCTGGAATGGCGCTATCCCGTGCTGCTGGAGGCGTTCGCGGTGCGTCACGGTTCGGGTGGCGCCGGGCGGCACCGGGGCGGCGACGGCGTGCACCGCCGGATCCGTTTCCGCGAGGCGATGACCGCGACGATCCTGTCCAACCGCCGCCGCGTGCCGCCTTTCGGCCTTGACGGCGGCGATCCCGGCCAGCCCGGCCGCAACAGCGTGCGGCGCGCGGACGGGGCGATCGAGGAGGTCGGCTCGACCCAGAGCGTCGAGATGGCGGCGGGCGATGTTTTCGTGATCGACACGCCTGGCGGTGGTGGCTTCGGTCGGTTGCCGGGTGAGGGAGGTGCGGCATGAGCGAGATCGCCCCAGAAGCGCTCGCCGATTGGGCGGCGAGCGTCGGCCGCACCGAAACACAGGTGCAGCGGCTGGAGGTGGAGAGCCTCCGCCGGTTCGCGCTGGCGGCGGGCGACGATCCGGATGTCGAGCGCCGTTCGCCACCGCTGGCGCACTGGGCCTTCTTCCTGCCGTCACCAGCGGATGACGGGATCGGGGAGGACGGCCATCCGCGACGCGGTGGTTTCCTGCCCGCGATCACCCTGCCGCGCCGGATGTTCGCCTCCGCCGAGATCCGTTTCGAGGCACCGCTGCTGTTGGGCGAGGAGGCCGAGTTGACCAGCGCCGTCGCCGCTGTGACCCACAAGTCCGGCCGATCCGGTGAACTGGTCTTCGTCGAGGTCGATCGGCTGATCGCCCAGGCCGGTACGCCGCGCGTCCGCGAGCGGCAACATTATGTCTATCGGCAGGATGGTGCGCCGGCGCCCCTCCCGGTGCCGGCGCATCTGCCGGACGGCGAGGTCTGGCAGCCGGAAGCCGTCAATCTCTTCCGCTTCTCGGCGGCGACGTTCAACGGCCACCGCATCCACTATGACCTGCCCTATGCGCGCGATGTCGAAGGGTATCCGGCGCTGGTGGTGCATGGCCCGTTCACCGCTACCAGGCTGGCCGGGCTGGCGGCGCGTCACGGTGCGCTTGCTGCTTTCTCCTTCCGTGCGCAGGCCCCGTTGTTCCTCGGCCAGCCGATTGTCCTGGAGGGCGGTCCGGAGGAATTCAACGCGATCCGTTGCGATGGTGCGGTCGCGATGACCGCCAACGCAAGCTATCGCTGATCGATGGATCGTAACCGTTGCACGCCATCGGGGCGGGCGGCGTGCAAAAAAGGAATAGGGTATGAAGCGTCTCGACGGTAAACGGGCCGTGATCACCGGAGCCGCGCAGGGTATCGGCAAGGCCATCGCGGAAAAATATGCCGAGGAGGGCGCGACGCTCATCCTCGCCGACATCGACGAGGCCGGCGTCTCGGCGGTGGCCAAGGCGATCGGCGGCATCGCGGTTCGCACCAATGTCTCCCGAAAGTCCGAGATCGACGCGCTGTTCGATCGCGTGCGTGGGGAATGGGGTGGCCTCGACATTCTGGTCAACAATGCCGGCGTCACCCATGCCGCCGAACTGACCGATCTGGCGGAGGAGGATTTCGACCGCGTCTTCGCCACCAACTTCAAGTCCGCGCTGTTCGCCACCCAGCATGCCGCGCGGCTGATGCAGGCGGGCGGAGCGATCGTGAACATGTCGTCGGTCAACGCCATCCTCGGCATCCCCAACCAGATCCCATACGCCGTCTCCAAGGGCGCGCTGAAGCAGCTGACCAACGTCTCGGCGATCAGCCTCGCGCCGCGCGGGATCCGGGTGAACGCGATCGGGCCGGGCACGATCCTGACCGATCTTGCCCGCTCGATCATGACCGACAAGGCGGCCGAGGACCGGATTCTCAGCCGCACGCCGATGGGCCGCACCGGATCGCCCGAGGAAGTGGCGACCATCGCGGTCTTCCTCGCCTGCGACGAATCCTCGTACGTGACGGGGCAGACCATCTATCCGGACGGCGGGCGCCTCGGCCTCAACTACACCGTTCCGGTGCCCGAGCGAGGCTGACGCCCCAAGGATCTGGATGGTGCCGGATGAGGGGATCGAACCCCCGACCTTCGGTTTACAAAACCGCTGCACTACCGCTGTGCTAATCCGGCCCAAGATCAAACGCTGGCGCTCTTTGCGTCAGGAAAGGCCGAACGTCCAGCCTTCGGTTTGCGCCAGTGCCTGGGTGAGCGCGGCGGGGCGCCACAGCGCCGGGTCGTCGGCCGCGCGGCGAAGCCAGGCGGCGCCGATCAGCGCGTCGGTGATATGGTCGTCATAGCGGGGCAGGGACGCGTGCGGCGGACTGCCGAGCACGGCCAGTGCCGCATCGAGTGCTCTCGGGTCGCGCAGCTTGGAACGGCCCTTCGGCACGCCGGTGGCGCGCGCGGCGAGGCTGGTGTAGATCTCGACGATCAGCGGACCGCTCCCCGGTACCGGGTCGAACGGCCAGACGGGCACACGCCCGACGAGCCGGTGCAGCATCCGCATCGCGGTGAGGCTCGCCTTGCCGACCTGCGATGCGCCGACGAGATTGAAGCTGGAGGCCGGTGCCACGCCCGCCGCCTTCGCCGCCGCCTCGATCACGCGCATCCGGCCGGTGCCCGAGCCGAAACGATCCCCGGTTCGCCCGCCATGGCGGCGGAAGTGGCGCGACGCCTCCGGGTGATCGACGAAGCGGTTGGCGCCGAGATGGGGTTCGTCGCCCGCGATGCGATCGACCAGCGCCCAGAGCGCGCGGGCATCCGGCGGGCTTTCGCTCCAGCCGGGGAAGAAGGCGCTGGCATCGGCGAAGGGCAGCGAGGCCGAGAAGTCGAAGCCGATCAGGCAGTCGCCTTGCCCCGTCAGCCAGCCCAGCACCTCTTCGCGCGACCAGTAGCGCCCCTCGGGGCGGACGAGCGCCGGAGGCCCCTCGCGCTCGCAGATCGCTATCGCAATGCCCGGCTGGAAGGCTCCTGTGGCGCCGGACCAGTCGATGCAGGCGAAGCGCCCGAAATGCCTCATGCCTTGCGCGGGCGGGGTGGCTTGCGGCGCATCGCCCGGTCGCGCGAGGCCTCGATCATCGCCAGTACGCGTTCCGGATCGGGGCTGTCGTAAGGGACGAGCACCGAGGGCCAGCCTTCGTAATGCGCGGTCTGCCAGAAGGTGTCGGGATCGGTTTCGATCAGGATCGCTTTGGTGTCCTGATCAATGTGGAGGCAGAAGCTGCCGTCCTCGCGCCCCGGTGTCACAACCGGATGGCCGTTGGCCTCACCGCCGGCCGCC
>BACX01000829.1 GCA_000333335.1 Sphingomonas-like bacterium B12
TTGTCGTCGAGAGCTGGATCGACCGAGGATCGATCTCCTCCTCTCCCGCCTTCTTCAGTCCGAGGAAGCCGGTCAGCTTGTCGGCGAGCAGGTCGCCCGGCTTGACGATCAACGTCACGTAGAAGTCGTTGCGATAGATCGTCCGCCCGAGCAGCCGAGCATAATATTGCTCGTCAAGCTCGGCGGCGAAGCGGGAGCGGAACCCCTCAGGCCGATAGGGCTCGATCGGGCGACGGACGACATGCGTCCAGATCGAGAAGCGATCGTCGCACAGCGACCGGAACAGGATGTTGAGGCTGTTATGCCAGGCGGCCAGCTCATCTGGATCGCTCGTCTCGAACGAGCGCCCCTCGATCTGGTACATCCGCATGCAGCAACCGTTCTCGAGGATGATCACATCGTCGGACGCGTGCCGAAGGTACGGCAGATAGGGGACGTAGTCGGCCTCGCGGCCAACCAATCTCGCATGGCGGACGGCCCTACTCGCCATGACCGCACCCGAAGCCGTGCCGGCGCGCGAGGAAGACCGCCGTCGGCGAGAAGCTGTTGCCGCCCCACAGGCGACACGTGGCGGTCGATGTTCCCGGCCCGAAGCGCGTCCGCATGTGGAGACCGAGCAGGCGGAAGGCGTTTATGTCGTAGCGAACGATGGCGAGGCTCGCGAAATAGAGCGGGCCGGCGACCGCGATGCCCCAGAAGACGTTCTGCGTGGCGCCGAACGCGACCATACCGACCACCATGATAATGCCGGCCGCTTCGAGCGGAATGTTCATGAATGTCGCGGGCCGCGTCATCGCGATCAGCAGCACATCCTCGCCCTCGGCGCCCATGCCCTAGAAGCCCGTCGCCCCGGCGCTCAGCCAGCTGACGATCTGGGTCGCGCCGAACACGATACCGATTCCGACCAGCACCGAGAAGAAGCGCGGCCAGTCGAGCCGCCCGGCGAACTTGGCGAAGCCTGCGCCCATCACCGCGAGGATGCCGAGCGGCACTGCCGCGGTCTTCACCCACGTCGTGATGCTGTTCAGACCCGTAGAAATGTTCGTCGGATCATCCGCAAACGCTGGGCTGGCCATCAGCGTGACCGCTGCGACGAGACCGGCGTATCGAGCACGCAACAGACCGGCGCGTGCGGTCGTGAGCATTTTCTGCATGGGCAAGCTCCTCATCTGAAAATCAGCACCGACCGGTCGGCTTGGCCGACGACGAACGAGGGCGCGGGAGGCGGCGCCTCGGCGAGCGCCTCGCCTGTAGACACGATTGCCGACGCTTCGGTGGACGACGAGGCGCCGTGGATCTGCGGCACCACATCCTCGGCAGCGCGCCAGACTCTCGCGACATAGTTGTTCCGGAAGCCGGAGACCGTATCGCCCGTATTGTAAAGGCTGAAAGTCCGGCTGATCGCATCGAGCCCGGTCGCGTCGCGCGATGCTCGCGCATAGGCGCCGTCCAGGATCTTGGACGCCGCAGCGAGATTGGCGCACGGGTCGAACGCGGTCGTGATCGACAGCCCGGTCCAGCCGAGGTTGCGGGAATTCACCTGCGCGATGCCGAGGTCGACCGAGTAACCGGCGTCGATCCACCGCGTCGCCAGGGCAATCGCCTCATCCGCGGAATTCGCGTGCAGCCGCCCGACATGGTTCACGTTGATCGCGAGCGGATCGAGATGGGATTCCACCGTCGCGATGGACATGATCGCCTCGGGCGCAATTCCCGGCGCGCATTGCTGCGCCAGCGCCAGGGCCGTCGAGAAAGCGAGGATCATGGCAGATCACTGCCGGCCGGTTGCGCCCCGCCATTTCCCAGCAGCGGGGCGCCCGAAATTGCTGCTAATGAATAGGTTTGCTGCGACCCATCATTGTAGGTCATGGTGACGCGGTAGCTGGAGGAGCCTCGCTTGCCATGCGTCTTCGTGCCCAGGACTCCGCCTTCAACGCAGGTCGGAAAAGCGTGTCCCGTCGCGAGCTGATCCCACAGCTTCGTGATCGGCGGCACGCAGGCCGCATATTGCGTCGGCCCGCCGGGGTTCGAGAGGCACAGCAGAACCTGACAGCCCCAATCGCTCGCCGCCGCCGGTGCAGACCAGCCGCTCCCCGCGGTCATGATGGCAATCGCCGCTGGTACGGCCACCCGCATCGGACACCCCCTCCACGCAACGATAACGCAAGGACGTAACGCGATCTTATTAAGAATACACTCTGACGTTGGCAAGCGGGAATCGTAGCTGGCGGCATCCGATCTGCTGCGTGCCGGATTTCTGCAGAATTTTCTTACTGCGTTCGCGAAACCGAGCTCATCGAACGGCCTGATCCTGCGCGTTTCAAGCTTGAGGCGTCTTCATGATGCCAATAGGGTCAGAGCCGAGAGAAGGAGGCCTCGGCCGATCAATGCCCCGGGTTTTTGGTTACGCACGGCCTACGGCGACTTCCGGCGGCGCGGATACGCAAACACGGCAACTCGCTGCCGCCGGCGCGGAAACGATCTTCGTCGAGAAGCATCCGCCTCAAGCGCGAAAGGGACTGCGCGAGCGCGGTCGCCTGTTCAACCAGATCAACTCCGGGGACACACTGCTGCTGCAGACACTGGATCGCCTCGGAACGACGCTTGAGGACATGCTGCAAAGCCTGGCTATGCTTGTCGATCGCGGCGTCGCCATCAAGGTTCTCGATGCCGGCTTCGAGACCGCCCCCGACCAAACCCACCTCGATCTGCTCAGGCTGCTCACTGCCGCGCACTCCGCGCTCCGCAGCGAGACCATCAAGATCGGTATTGCCGTCGCGCGGGCAAATGGGGGCGCGAAATCGGGGACACCGGCTGTCCTGTCCCCGGACCAGTGGGAGGACATCGAAACCCGCATCAGGGCTACGTCGGTTGAGACAGTCGCGAAAGAGTTCGACATCTCCCGACAGACGCTCTGGGCCTATCGGCGTCGCATGGCTGAACAGGCCAGGCCTGCGAAATCCTGACTTAGCTCGGGTCCCATCCCTCGAGAGCATCGAGATCCTCGACGGTGCGCTCGGTCGTCAAGTCACCAAGGTCTCGTCCGACACCCTTGGCGAGCCGTGCACAGGTCAGGAGCGACGGGTTCGATTTGAGGTTCTCGATGTTCGAGATGAAATATCTGGCGATGCCCGTGCTTTGCGCGAGCTTGGCGTGCGACAGTTTCGCGAGCTTGCGCGCCGCCCAGAGGCGACGCGCGAAGCGCTCCTCTTCCTCGCTGAAATCCCCTGGGTTGAGGGGCCGCTTGCTCATTCGGTGTCGTCCAACATCGAGCACCGGACTAGCCGGAAATACGGCAGCGGCATAGTCGGGGTCAGAAGGCTCGAGATGCGACCAGCCCTAAATCGCTCCCGCGGACAACCGACTTAGATGCCGCGCTCACCGGTCGCGTCCCCGGGCGTGGTGTAGGTCGACGGTAGCGACGCTGCCCGGCCGCGCGCTATCCACAAGCGCTGTAGCGGACGGGCAGTTTCGCGGGTGGTCATCGGCGAACTTCGGATAAGTTTGGGTTGCGACACTCAACTTACGGAGACACCGATGACCGAGGATATGATGGACCTTCAGGCGATGGTCGGGAAGAGCCCGGACGCCGATTTCCTGCGCGACATGATCGGTTTTGCCGCAAAGCGGCTGATGGAGCTCGAGGTGGGCGGCCTGACCGGCGCTGCTTACGGGGAGAAGGACGCTGAGCGGCTTGCGCAGCGTAACGGCTATCGCGAGCGCGACTGGGAGACGCGTGCTGGCACGGTAGAGCTGCGCATCCCTAAGCTACGCAAGGGCAGCTACTTCCCGGGCTTCCTGGAGCCACGACGCCTCGCCGAGAAGGCGCTGACCGCCGTGATCCAGGAGGCCTATATCCAGGGGATCTCCACCCGCTCGGTCGATGACCTGGTAAAGGCCATGGGGATGAGCGGGATCTCGAAGAGCCAGGTCAGCCGGCTTTGCGAAGAGATCGACGTCCGCGTGAAGGCGTTCCTCGACCGGCCCATCGAAGGAGACTGGCCCTATCTGTGGATAGACGCAACTTACCTGAAAGTTCGACAGAACGGGCGGATCGTCTCCGTCGCCGTCACCATCGCGGTCGGCGTCAACGACGATGGCCGTCGCGAGGTGCTCGGCATGGCAATCGGGCACTCCGAGGCTGAAGTCTTCTGGATCGACTTCCTTCGCAGCCTCGCCAGACGAGGTCTGCGCGGCGTGAAGCTTGTCATTTCCGACGCCCATGAGGGCATCAAGGCATCCGTCGCCAAGGTGTTCAGTGCAACCTGGCAGCGATGCCGGGTTCATTTCATGCGCAACGTCCTGGCGCATGCCGGCAAGAGCGGGCGTCGTGTCGTCTCCGCGTTCATCGCCACCGCCTTTGCCCAGGAAACGCCTGAAGCAGCCAAAGCGCAGTGGCGCAGCGTCGCCGACCAGCTCCGGCCCACAGTGCCCAAACTCGCGGCCCTGATGGACAGCGCAGAGGACGACGTGCTCGCCTACATGACCTTCCCCGCCCAGCATCGCACCAAGCTGCACAGCAACAACCCGATCGAGCGCCTCAATGGCGAAATCAAACGCCGCACAAACGTCGTCGGCATCTTTCCCAATGAAGAGGCTATTATTCGCCTCGTGGGCGCTATCCTGCTGGAACAGAACGATGAATGGTCCGTCCAGCGCTGCAGGTACATGACGCTTGAGAGCGTCTCCGGATTAAGCGATAATCACATCATCACGTTGCCAGCCATGGCAGAGTGATCAGCCCGGCTTAGCCGGAGTTCGCTGCGGCCACGCCGCCGAAGCTACACCACCCCGCGGGGCACGATCCGCTCACCGGTGAATCCCGCGGACCATCCGGCCCACGCGTAGCGATTGCCGATCTTATCCGGGGATACGAAAGCCGGAAATCAGCGAACTCTTCAGGCTTGCACTCGCGATTGGATCGTTTACGTCTGAACAACCTCCACTGACTACATCGTCTCCACAATCGCTTGAGCGGGTCCATAAGGAGTAACAGGATGGCGGACGCCGAACAGTCCAATCTCACGACACTCACCGTCGATCTTTTGAGCGCTTACGTCGCAAACAACAATGTCGAACACAGCGCGATTCCCGAACTTATCAAGTCGACGCATGCGGCACTCAGAGTGATTGATTCACCGGAGCCGCCCGCTCCTGAAGAACCTGAGCACAAACCGGCTGTGACGGTCCGCAAAAGCCTCAGTTCGCCGGCCCACATCATCAGCATGATTGACGGGAAGCCCTATCAGACGCTGAAGCGTCACCTTGCCAAGCACGGCCTGACCGCAGAACAGTATCGCGAGCGCTACGGACTACCGAAAACATACCCGATGGTGGCTACGGCCTATTCGGAGGCTCGCCGCGAGATCGCCAAAAAGCTCGGCCTCGGCAATCGTGCGAAGGGCGCCGAGGAGCAGGCTACGCCTCCCGCACCGACCAGCGCAGCATCAGCGGCCGAGACGGCGCCTGCGCCCGCTAAAGCGAAGGCTGGGGCCCCCAAGGTTGCAAAGCAGGCTCTCGCCAAGGGCGCGAAGACGACGCCTAAAGCAGCAGCCAAACCGAAGTCCGCCTCCCCGGCGAAAGCTCAGGTGGCTCCCAAGGCTGCCCCGGTCGAACCTTCTCCAGCTGCCACCCCTCCGAAGGCGGCTCCCAAGACGAGAAAGGCAAGCGCCGCGCAACCGGACACGGTACAGGCGCCGGAAGCCGCCACGAAGCCGGCGCCGCGCAAGCGCGGCCCGAAAGCGGCTCAGGCGGCAAGCTGATCCTGGATCAAGCTTAATGAAGGGCTCGACGGCACGATCGTCGAGCCTCTCCCCTTACGCTTTTCAAGTACAGCACGCTGTGCAAACGCCTTCTGACGCTCATCTCGACACCACCCAATTGCGGCTAGCCATCCGTGCCTGACGGCCTATATCGCTCGCGTCGTTGTCGAGCACCACAATCACTCTGTATGGCCGGTCTCTCTGATTCCCGCGCTATCTTCGCCAGGGATCACGCCTGCCCTCAGGCCGATGTCGTGCTTCGGCACCGACGCGAGACCATCAGGGACCAAACTCAACCGATGCCTGCATTCAAGATGCCCAACTTCCAGGAACGACAGCAATCCGCCGCCCGAGCCCGCGCCGCCGCGCTTGAACTCTACCGCAACAGGCCGCCGATTGATGAAGCGGTGACCGCTGAGCGGGCCGCCCGCCGTCAGGCCCGCGAGGTGGCGGAGGCGGAGAAGCGGGCCGCCGCCAGTCGCGCCCGCGAAGCGGCAGTTGAGGCGAAGCGAGACGAAGAACGCCGCGCTGCCGAGGCGGCAGAAGCGGCGGCACGCGAAGCTGCAGAAGCGGCGAAAGCGGAGGCTCAGTCCGCCGCCCAGGCGAAGCTCGATGCGAAGGCCCGGCGTGTCGAGGAACGTAAGAATTGGACGGAAGAAGACCGCAAGGCCGCCCGCGACGCACGCTATGCGGCGCGTAAGGCCCGACAACAGCGCCGATAAAGAGGGAGTCGACACGGAAATGCTGTCGACGGCCGCGCCCGGTTGCAGGCGATTTCCGAGGATAGAACCCGGGTGCCGTCCCTAAGGCGGCGCCGCACCGGTTAATATCGACGTCATGGTGTTTCCGTCCTATGCAGGTATGGCCCGGACCGGCGAAAGTCGTCCTCCGGTCAGTGACCTGGACGGAGCCGATATGGGGATATCTGCCTACCAGTTGGATTGGAAACGACCGGTCACACATTCCAGTCCGGGCGAGAGAGCCTATCATGCCAAAAACGGCGAGCAGCATATCCTTGTCGTCCTGACAGACGATCAGATTCAACTCGCCGGCAAATTGGCGCGATCTATGCGGGAGCCTGATCGGGAGGCCCTGGTACAGGATGCGGTCGAAGAGGCCATTGCCGCCGCCCTACATCGACGCCCCGGAGCCAGGGGCGAACTGCGCTTGGTTGACTCCGACTTCGCCTGACGACGCTCGATGCGCGCTTCGCCCCGCTACCAGAAATCCGCTTATCCCCGGTCGGCGACCAAGGGTCGCGCCATTGGCTCGCGAGACCAAGGAATGAAGTCGAGCTCGTGCAGCAGCTCGATCGTGCGCTCGTCGAGGTCGCCATAGGCTTCGCCAAAAATCTCGCGCAGCCGTCGACCAAGATTGGCCACCGGCCCGAACGGCTCGGCAACGAACGGATCATTTGTCATGATGTCATGAGTGTCTCAGGAGGTCAGCCAGATGTAAGAAGAGGGAAGCCAATTGGAAGAGGTATCGCGATAAACGCCTTCTCGCAGCGACGGCCGGACAGAAATCCGCAAGCCTCCGAGCATATTACATGAACGCTGGATAAACAGCCGGAGCGAAATCTCTTCGATCAGGCCAAGTCGACGTGACGCGTTGCAGATTGTGTTGGTAACGCGCCCGTCTCGATGTAGGGGCGAGCACCTCTTCCATCTGGAGCCGTACCGTGGCCGACTCGAATCCCGATCTAATCAACCTGACCGCCGACATCGTGTCGGCGCACGTGTCGAACAACAGCGTAGCGACCGCCGACGTCGCGAGCTTGATCCAGACTGTCTATGACGCGCTCTCGGCTGCCGGCGCGCCGCCCGCCGCCGAAGAACCGAAGCCCGAACCCGCGGTCGCGATCCGCTCGTCGGTGAAGCATGATTACATCGTCTGCCTCGAGGACGGCAAGAAGCTGACCATGCTCAAGCGCTATCTGCGCACCAATTTCAACATGACGCCGGCGGACTATCGCGCGAAGTGGGGACTGCCGCGCGATTATCCGATGGTGGCACCTGCCTATGCGGACCGGCGACGCGACCTTGCCAAGCAGATCGGCCTCGGCCGCAAGCCAGGCGAGGTGGTGAAGACTGTCGCCAAGCGAGCGGCAAAATCGGTGAGCACCGGCCTGGAGGCCGCGCGTGCCCATCTGGGCACCGGCGAGACGAAGACGCCCGCCAAGCGGGAACGTAAGGCCAAGATGGAAGCATCGGTGGAACCGTCCTCGGAGGCATAAACATCGACGCGGGCCACGCGTCTCCTCGTCAGTTTCGAAACTCCGCCGATCAGTTCGGCGGGGTTCCACCGAGCGCGGACCAAATCCGACGACGGATCACGGTCCGGCTTAGCTACAAGAACATCTCACTATTCGGCCCGGCCGATTTCTAGCCACCACCTGCGGGTCAGAGCTTGGCGGCACGTGACGCGGCATTGATCTGTGCGCGCTCGATGGTGTCTTCGGCCGATACGGCCATCTCGTCCCACATCATGGCGGAGCGCTCGTGCAGCAGGCGGCGATTTGCAAGATCGCTCTTCGCCGCCAATGCGCGTTGGGTGGCCGCTTGTGCGCGGTAGTGCTCGGCATTGCTCATGCGACGCGCTTACATGGTCTTATGGACCCAGCGCAATGACAGTCTGATGATGGGTACCCATCCGGCGGGGCCGCCTTGCGGTAGCGGCCGGCGCCGCTCGTAACAGCACGCTCAAGAGCGCTCTTTAGCGCGCACTCAGGAACGGTTGGATGCAGGTCTATCACGCACTCTTGGCGAAGGGGCGGGTCGATGAGACGCCCCATGGCGCATGTCGGTCGGCGACGCCCCCGCCCTATCGCGTCCGCCTCGTTCCGACACCCGCTGTCATCGACGCGCAGGATCATATCCTGACCGATGCGCAGATTCTCGAAATCCGCCTTCCCGGAGATAGAGTGGAGACCTAAAAGGCAACACGCCTGTCGTCTCTGGAACTGGCATCACCGAGATCGGGATCGGAGCGATCAATATACGCGGCGTGCCGTTGTGCTAGCTTTCTCCGCTTCGTCGGCGATGGCCGACAGGCGATCACCCAAGGCGCGCAGTCGCGCGCGCTCGGCTTGGTCGGGCGCGCGCACCGCGCGCAAATGGCATTGCTGCGCCTCGAAGCGCAGATGGTCGATGTCCATGGCTTGCTCCCGCCCCCGGGTCGCGTCGCCTGTGGCCGGCGCAAGGCTAACGCGGGATGGAGAGGCATAGCTAACGCGGACATTTATTAAATCCAGTTTGGAGGTAGATCAGCTGTGATCGGGAAATCCGAGGAGTTTGCGGCCGATGGCGCCCAGCTGATCCCCGTTGCGTTGCCGACCGCCGCCGCGCCAGCCCCGGGTGGGACCGCCGACACCGCCACGCCGATGCGCTTTCTCAAATTTTTTTGCCGTCGCCATTCGCAACCCGCCCACGCGCCGCGCCTATGCGCTTGCATGCGGCGAGTTCCTGGGCAGATGGAAAGGTGGCGAAGGTCGGAATGGCCTCCGTCAACGGCTCATCAGGCTGGCTGGAGAATGATCGCCGAGCTCTTGCCTCGGCGATCGGTTTCCAACTCATCTGAAATGCGCTTCTGCTTATCATATCCATGGCTACCTGAAGGATCAGCGAAATTTGAAGCCGAGACGAGCACCGAATGTGCGCGGGGCGCGCAGGATCACGAACGCCTCGCCGATTACGGGCTGAGCGAACGAGCCTGACTTGACGGCTTTGTCCTCGATATTGTCAACAAAGAGTGCCGCAGATAGACGATCGCCTGGTGCCCGCCATGTCAGGCTGGCATTGGATACCATTGACGCCTTTTGGTATTCCCCCCTGATATACTCTTCGCCGACATAGTAACTGCTTTGGATCTGCGTTCCGAACAGTGCATCGAGGCGTGAGCCGTTATGAAGGTCGAAACTGTGCACATAGGTCGCGTTCAACGTCCAGCGTGGTGATTGGGACAGGGGGCGCCCCGAGCAGTCGACCGTTACCGCGGTCTCGCCCGAGATCGGCGTTGTGGGGCACGCTGTGACGGGCGCGCCGGTCGATGTCGTTTGCCGGTACTCGAAGTTGCCATAGCGACTATGCAGGTACTGGACGTCCGCGCTTAAACGATCGGCATGCGTGGGCTGCCAGACCAGTTCGATCTCGGCGCCATAAATGGTCGCGCGACCCGCATTTTCCGTAATGAGGCCAAACCCGCCTGGCAGAATTGGCCCAAGATGGGTGACCTGCTTGTTCTTGTAGCGCCAGTAGAAGGCCTCAGCGTTAAGCTGCAGGACGTTGTCAAAAAACCGATTTTTCGAGCCAATCGTATAGGCTGTCAACTCTTCGGGCTTAAACGTATTCGGCGCGAGCGAACCGTAAAAGCCGCCGGCCTTGAACCCGGTCGCGACGTTTGCGTAGAGTAACGATCGCAGCCCGGCATCGAACTCGACCCCGCCCTTCCAGGTCACTCGGCTCTGCTTCAGATCGCCATCCAGCGCGCCATAGCATGTGCTCGTCTGAGCATCATAAGGCGCGCAGGCGACCTCGTATAAGGCCGAGGCTGGCCCGGGGAAACCGGTCGGCACCGGAGGCGGCGGCCCCCCGTTGAGGCCGCTCTGCGTCTTGTGCTCTTCAGTATAGCGAACGCCTCCGGTGAGCCTGAAGCGATCGGTCAAGGCGTTGGTGGCTTGGGCAAACGCAGCATAACTGCGAGTATGAAGATCGGGAATGGTCCGATTGAACGAAACGCCCTGATTGGCGAAGAGATCGAAGTCCAGCGCTTCGTCGAAGAAATAGCCTCCAAGCAGCCAGCGTAGCGGTGCCGCATCGTTCGTCGATGCAAGGCGCATCTCGATGCTGGTCGCGCGTGACGCCTCGTCAGACGAGACGGGAAATCCGCCGGCATAATGAAGGAAATCGGCTGTGCTGTGTCGATAAGCTGGCAGCAAGGTCAGCTTCACGCCGCCGAAATCATAATTGAAAGTGCCCGAGACTCCCCAGTTGGTATTGTCGGTGAACCCATTTCCCCGCACCTTCGGCAAGAGGTCGGGATTGCTACCGGCGCTAATCGACAGCGAGGCTCCGGTCAGGATGGCGTTGGTGCCGTTCTCCGATGAACCGCGATAGGGATGAGCGGGGTCAAGATAGGGAGCGATAACCGCGCCGGTCCCCATGCCGCCAACGTGCGAATAATCCGCTGACAGCAGGATGTCGAGGCGGGTGGTCGGTGTATATTTGAGTTGGACCCGTCCCGATTGGCTCTTATCATCGGAATATCCGTCCGACAGGTAGCCGTTTCGTTTGGTAACTTGACCCGCCACGCGGACCGCGAGGTCCGGGTCCAGAGGAATATTGATAGCGGCTTCACCGCGCAGAAGGCCATAGTTTCCGGCCGTGAAGGTACCTTCAGCCGAGAAGGTCTGGTTCGGCTTGGCGGTAATCACGTTGATGGCACCGGCCGTGGCATTGCGGCCATAAAGCGTGCCCTGCGGTCCTTTCAGAACCTCGACACGTTCGAGGTCGTAAAAGAGACCGTCTGGGCCTGAAGAGCGTGCAAGATAGACGCCGTCCAGGTTTACCGCGACAGCCGGCTCCGAATAGGCGTTGCCAGCGAAATTGCCGACGCCACGGATGGTGACCTGGGTTCCCGAGCCGCCCGTCGCCGACAGCTTGAGAGCTGGCACCAGTTTCGAGAGATCCTGGGGCTGCGATACGCCGGCATTGACAAGCGCGTCGCCACTGACCGCACTGACGGCCACGGCGACCCGTTGGAGATTTTCCGAGCGACGCTGCGCGGTCACCACGATATCCCCCACACCCGCTGGCTGCGCCGGCGCGGCAGTATCAGCGTTCGTCGTCGCGCCGATCTGGCCAGACGGACCGCTTTGATCCCGGGCGCCCGCCTGCGAGGCGCAAAGCGTGATCGCAATTGCGGCAACGCTGCTGTTGAAGACCTTCCTCATATCCCCTCCTCCACCTCATATTCGTTCTGATTGGTCGAACCTGTGGTTCCGACGTCTTGGTCTGTCGCCTCGCTACGATCTCTTAGCCTCGCCCAAGGCCTGGTCCTCAAGCCCGAGGAATGGGCGGCGTGTGCCTGACACCCAGGCTAGACAGACAGAGTCGCGGCGATCGGGACCTGGTCAGCGCCGGCGAGATCAAGCCGAAAGACGATCGACCGTGCTCTGCTTATCGTCGGTGTCACTAGCTGGTGGTATAAAAGTCCTCCCCGCCCCCCAGCAGCTCTGCGGCGGCCGCCCGGGAGACGTCAGCCGAGTCCTCGGCGTTCATGCCGAGCGCCCGCAGCATGGCTGCTGCCATGCCCGTGGCGAGCTCAGTCGGATTTGCATCTGTTTCGGAGGTGAGATGCGACACCGCCATATTGGTCATGCCGATCACCACGAGCACAGCATGGCCGACATCAATTCCGGACAGCCGATGCTGATCAAGCCCGTGACGGATATCCGAAACCATGCCGCTGTTGAGCCGCGCCGCGCGATCGGTTCCACGAGTTGAAAGGCTGATCAAAGACTGTAAGCGGTCCGGATGCTCCCGGGCGTAGCGCAACACCGTACAAAGAGCGCGAGCAATCCGCATGGCAGGATCGGCGACGTCCTGATTTACGGAGTAAATGTGGAATTCGATATCACCCTGGACGAGCTCGTAGACTGCTTGCGCGAACGCCGTCTTGCCATCGAAGTGATTGTAGAAGCTTCCCTTTCCAACGTCTGCAGTGTCGACGATGTCATCGATGCTGATGCTATCGATGTGTCGCTGCGCAAAAAGCTGCTGTCCGGCGGACAGCAGCGCCATGCGTGTCCGCGAACGCTGGCGATGACCTTTCGGTGGAGCCGCTTTGGCTGAACCTACCATTACCCCCTCCGCATGTTTGAACTAGACAGTCATAATTGGAACGTTTAGTCAATCCCTATGGCGGCAGACGACGCAGAAGAGGGGATGGCGGTCCTCGCCTCCGCTCGCTCCTCTGCCGGCCATGATCGACCGGATGGGTCGACAGAAATTTCGATGTGAGAGGCGAGGAATATGAAACTGCTTCGGTTCAGCACAGACGGTCAGGCTCCGCGGCTGGGTAAGCTGGTCGGCGACCAAGTGATCGATCTCTCGGCGGCAATGCCCGACTCCGGCGGATCGATGCGTCGACTGCTGCAGCAATTGCCGCAGCTACGAGGTACTCTGGAAACCGTTGATGGAGCCGCTTACCCGCTTTCGCAGGTGCGCCTCGCGGCGCCCATCGACGATCCGCAGAAATTCCTGGCGATCGGAATGAATTACAACGCGCATGCCGAGGAAGCCGAGAAAGGCGGAATCCCCCGCCCCAAGAGTCAGAGCTGGTTCAACAAGCAGGTCAGCTGCATCGCCGGACCCTATGACGACATCGTCATTCCGAAAGCTTCTGACCAGGTCGATTACGAAGCCGAACTCGGCTATGTTATCGGCACGCGTTGCCGCCACGTCGCGCCCGAACAGGCACTCTCGGTAATCGCAGGCTATCTGGTCTGCAACGACGTGAGCGCCCGTGACTGGCAGTTCCGCTCGCCGACCTTCACGCTTGGCAAGTCGTTTGACACGCACGGACCGATCGGTCCTTGGATCACAACCTCGGACGAGGTCGCCGATCCCCACGCGCTCGAGCTGTGGCTTACGCTGAACGGCGAGGAACGGCAGCGCACTTTAACCGGGGACATGATCTACGGTATCGCAGAACAGATTGCCTATCTCTCGACCGTTATGACGCTCGAACCTGGCGATGTCATCGCCACGGGCACGCCCGCTAACGTCGGCATCGCGACCGGGACATTCATGAAGCCTGGCGATGTCGTTCGCGTGGAAGCCACCGGGCTTGGCGCGATCGAAAACCGTTTCGTCGCCGAATAGGCATCTAAGGTTCCATCGCGGGCGATGCCGCGGAGGGGAAAGGTGCCATTGATGACTGCCAAGTGGACGTCAAACCTCACTTCCTGCGATATATCTGTCTCAGACGGACGCAAGGCAGGGAAAGTCCAGGGTCACCTATTGCTCCTGATTGCCTGTCTGCCAATCCTCGGTATGCTGGTGATCGCCCCTATTCTTCCTGATCTGCAGCGCCATTTCGAGAACGTTCGCGGCGCCGCCTACCTCGCGCCGCTGACGCTGACCGCGCCAGCGATCATGGTCGTCATCGTCTCGCCCTTCGCAACCGGCCTGGTTGCCACGTTCGGTCGCAGGCGCACCCTGCTAGGCGCGATGATGCTTTACACGGTTGCCGCAACCGCGCCGCTCTACCTTGCGTCACTATGGGCCATCATCGCCAGTCGCCTCCTGGTGGGAGCCGCCGAAGCGCTGCTAATGACGGTTTCGACTATGCTGCTCGGCGACTATTACGAGGCACGGCAGCGCGAGACCTATCTCTCCATGCAGGTCGCCTATACGTCGGTGTCAGCGGTGCTGTTTTTGTTGATAGGCGGTGCGCTCGGCCAGATGAGCTGGCGCACGCCATTCGTGGCTTATCTCTCTGCTCTTGTCCTGCTCCCCTTCGCATTGGGCTGGATCTGGGAGCCCGTGAGCCCTGTCCCGCGCGCGGACGCAAAGGACGAGCCTCGTGTACCGTGGCGCCTTCTCTGGCCAATTTACATACTCACGTTCGTTGCGGGAGGCTGCATGAACCTCGTGTCGGTCGAACTGGCTTATCTCGTTGAGGCTGTTGGAACCGCTTCAAACCTGGTGAAGGGCGTCGTAGCCGCAGCGAACAGTAGCGGGATCGCGATAGGTGCGTTGCTGATGGGATGGCGAGGCGACGCGGGCGCTCGCTGGCAGGCTCAGATTGCCCTGCTATTGGCAGCCGCAGGCTTCGGTGTGATCGCTCTGGCGCAGTCCGTTGTTGTGGTTGCCCTCGGCGCTGCGGTGATCGGGGCTGCCAGCGGCTTCTATCTTGGATGGCTTCTGGCCGCCGCCAATCGCCCCCTCACCTTCGCCAATCGCGGGCGTGCGATCGGAATCTGGATGTCCTGCTATTTCGCAGCGACAGTGATCGCGCCCCTCGCTGCTGTTGCGGCGGCTCATCTTGCGGGAAAGCTGCAATACGCCATGCTGCCTTTCGGCGGTGCCTTGCTCGTCGCAGCCTTCCTCTTTCGGGCGAAAGGCACGATGCCTGTGGTTGCGCTTTCGCGCGAGCCGGGGGCGGACAGCTGACGTCGCATGCCTCTCGCGGTCCATGCGTTCGCTCCACAATAGGGCGCCGCCTCGTCGCGCGGGCTCCTACTCCAACGAACGTGTCTACCCGAATTAACTCGACCCGCGCGAATTGAGCGCACGATCGTCATCTTGCCGCAGTTGATGCGGTCACGGGGAGAGGCTTCGCTCCCGCCGCGTCAGCATGATCTTGTGCGCGCCAGGCGCAATGCCTAACTGGACTGCTCAAGAACGGTCTCGGCAGACTAAGCGGCTTTTTCGCTTAGCTCCGTTGGCGACCGGCAATGGTGTGGCCAGGATGTTGCGGGCGTCTGGCGCGACAAAAAGGGGGAGAAATGAGAGCGAGGGCGATGGTCACGCCTGCCGAGCGCAAGACGTGGCAAAAGCTGGCGCTCGACGTCCTCGTGGAGCGGCGGCGCTTCAGCGAGAATGCCTGGCTTCCGCACTTTACCCGCCTTCGCAAGACGATCGAGCGCTGCCGGCCGGTGCTCGACAATCTCGGAGCAGAGCTGGCCAAGGACGATCCCGATCCGCGCGAGGTCCTGATCTGGGCCTGGTGCGTCCTCATGGCGAAGCCAGAAAATCCTGCGCAATATTATCTGATGATCCGCGAGAACAGCGAAGACGGCCGCAGTTTCGAGGAAGAAGTGCGCGCGTTGCGCATCCGCGGGTACGCCATGCGGGGTCTTGAGACGTCGCCAGAGATGCAGATGCTCTGGCTCGGTGCCCCGGTGCGGGCGATCGATGCAGATTTGGCCGGACTCGATTATTGGCCGGCAGAACGAGCCTCGTGGATGGCAGACCATTGGTCGCCGACGGACTATCCCTGCTACGTAGTGCCGGTTGATCGCAACTATCGGGCGGAGGACGGGAAAGACCGCCGGCGCCGTGCGACGCTCTACCATGCGATCGTCCCACGCCAGGTCGGCGATCTGGCGGTGGAGCTCGTTCTGCATCCCGACGTCGATCTGGCCGGCAATGGGCGGCCTTGGCGTTATGGGTCGGCGATTTTCGATGGCATGACCATTACGGCGGAGCATCTTGACGAAGACGGCTTCCGTCTCATCGATGCACCACTAGCGAACGAAGAGGCCGTGGTGCGCGACCAGGTCGATCAGGCGATCGCGACAGCGTCCGATGTGCTGTCCTGGCCGGAGCTGACTGTGCCGCGAACCCGTCTTGGGCACATCAAGGACGCACTACGCGGAGATCCGCTCGCGAACCGTCGCCGCGTTGCGCTTACCGTGGCGGGAAGCTGGCACGTTGAGAGTGACAGCGCATGGGTCAACCGGACCGAGATTCTCCATGGCCGGGGTGAGCCGCTCGCATTCTATGATAAGCGGCGTGTCTACGAATATGCGGGACGATATGAGCGGATCGCATTTGGGGACAGGCTGCTGGTCATTGTTACCGAGGATCGCCTTGTCAGCGTCGCGATCTGCAAGGATTTTTGCGATGACGTCGCCGCGAAAGTCTATGATTGGCTCGGCATCGATCTGGTTCTCGTACCGTCGATGGGAGAGGCCAATACGCTTGCTGCGCATCGCCGGAGCGCCAAAGCACTGCAGAGCAGTCAAGGCGCTGTCAGCCTGCTCGTCCAGCAGGTACCGGTGCCATCAGGCGAATCGCTCGCAGAAGGGATGCCGCACGCTTACTCGTTCGCGTCCCCCCCGCCGCGCGGACCTGTCGCCCCTGTCCCAGAATCACAATCTCCTGCGTTCCGGCAGCTCAGGGCGCGACGATAGCGCTTGCGTTCGGGCCGGGAAGAGGACACATCAAGGCGAGTGAAGCGTTTGTGAAGCAATTCACCCTACCTAAACCTCTTCACCTATAGAGTCGGAGCCATGACCAACATCACCGCCGACAAAATTACCGCCCGCCGCCGGGCCCGCGTCCCAACGACCGTACGCACGTCCGTGGGTCGCGCCGTTGCGGCCGGACTGGTCGACGCCGTTCGCGATGCGATCCGCAAGCTCGTCGCCCTTGGCCAAGCCGAAGCGCGCGGCGCGGCGCTGTCCCTGCTTGTTGCGCACTGGGCCCATCTTCAGCAGGAGTCGCCGCTGACGGAGGATCTGCGGCCATGGCAGCTTCTCGCCTCCGATCTTGCTGTCGCGCTTGAACCTATCGATGGCACCGCTGCGGTGGTGGCGCGGGAAATTGCTGACGAGATGCGCTCGACCGTCACCATTCTGGCGCGCAACCCGGCCGATCAGCTGGCTCTGCGGCCCGCAACCCGGCGGGTTTTGGAGGCTCTTTACGAACTCGGCGGTCGTGCGGAGCCGAGCGAGGTCCGCAAAAGGAGCGGTCATTCGGCAACGCATCTCTCGAATGCGCTCAAGGCGCTTCGCGGCCATGGCCTGGTCCGGGATGAGGCTGTTCCAACCGACCAACGTCGCAAACAGCTCGTTCTCACCGATCGGGGTCGCGATGAGATGGCCGGGCAGCGTTCGGCGGCGGCGACCGACGCGTCCTTCCGAAGCGCCGTCCAGGTTCGGGAGTCCGCTGCATCCGATGACCGGTATTCGGCGCATGTGCGGGGTGCGCTTGCGTGAGCCCTGGTCCGCGCGACGAGCAGCCCGACGATGAAGCTGTCCAGGTCATCGAGCTCTCGGACGGCATGGCCGCCCATATTTCGACCATCGAGTCACTGACGATTACGCCGGCCTTCTCGATCGGAACGATCGCTGAAAGCGATGTGCAAGTTCTTGTACCCACTTTGTCGTGCCACGCGCGCGGCACATTCGGGACCGAGGACAGCGAGATGCCGGTGCGAGTGATGCTCACCTTCGACAATCTCGCCTTTCTCGTCCGTCGAATTGGTGAAGAATATCTCGAGGCCATCGACGCCATCGAATCGGTTTCGCAAGGACGCCTCCAGCCCGCGAAGATGAGACTCGATTATGCGGCGATCTGGCTGGAGGAAGGCTCAAAGACCTTGGCGACAGCAGCGAGGCGTCTGAGCCGGTTGTCCGCAGCGATCGAGGACCCGGATACGACCGAGCCGCCCGCAGAGGCGGGGCCAGACGTCAACCGTGTCCATGCTTCGGTGGGCCGTTCCCGACCGAAAGTTAGGCTTCGTCGCCCAACTCGGTGAGCCTCCCATGACGACGTTGCCTGCTGTCTCGTTCGTTGAGAGATGGCTCACTCGCTGTCGGCTCGCGCCGGACGGGTTCATGGCGCTCGACCCGACATCGGCTTGGCGGCTGGGCGCGATCGGCTACGTGTCGTGCGCGGATGCGATCGCGTTGATCCGCAAGGGCGCCGCAAGCGTGTCAGGCTATGAGTTTGAAGGGAGCTGGGCCCTACCCGGCGGTATGGTGCGCGGCAACGTCGCGGAGGCGCCGTCGAGCGCGCACACGATCGTCGCCGCGTCTCTCCACGGCCGTGTTCTCGCCGAAGCCGGGCTGGACATCGCAACCTGCCACGATGAAGGTTTCGCACGCGAACTCGGCCCGCTCGTGACGAGCTACACGGCCAAAGGCTTGAAACGCCATACGCTTGTCCTCGCCCGCCGCTTTCGTTGCATGCAACCGATCCCGCTGACGACGGCCGACCGATCGGTAACGGCCGCCGAATGGCGCAAGGTGCCGCCGGTCTGGGCGAATCTCGCGCCCGCCAACAGGCTGGCGATCGCGCACATGATCTGGACAGAGCTGGATGACGCCACCCAGTATATCGCCAGGCCGTTCATTGCAGAGGCTTCGCAGATCTGTTCGCAATGGGCGAACGAGATTGGACTGGCCGCCGCGCCACCGCCCTGGGCGGCGATCGACCAGCTTAACCGGTGGCAGAGCAGCTTTCCCGCTTGAGCACTGCAATCCCACAAGCGGACGACTGCAGGCAGACCGGTTGCGGCCAATCGATTGGGAACCACTGCCCGAGCCCTCACTCCCTTGGCCTCCAAGCGAGCAGGACCTGTTCGCCCCGACTGGCGAGAGCATCGTTTCAGTCTGGAGCCGCCGATCGCTTTTTCAGGCGACAAGATAGGCGGCAAGTTCCTCCGGCGCGCCGGTCGGGAAGGCACCTCGCAGGTGATCGAGAAAGGCAGACACCCTAGCGTTCAGCCGCCTTCGGGTCGGATAGAGCGCCCATACGCCGATTTCCGATCCCGCGATGTCGCCCCAACTCACCAATCGTCCATCGGCAATGTCGCAAAGGGCCAGAGATAGTGGCAGGCGTGCCACTCCAGCACCTGCACGCGCGGCGTCGCGGATCATAACCAGCGACGATAAACGCAATATTGGTTCGACCTCGATCTCGACCAGCCCGGCCGGAGCGACCAGGCTCCAGCTCCGCGCAGCATCGTCCCCACGCACCAAAGCAGGTTGGGGCGCTCCCGATGCTCTTTTCAGATCAGGAGCCGCCACCGCTACCAATTTGTCGTGCAGAAACGGCCGACCAACGAGCGTTTCGTCCGGTGCAGGGTTGACGCGGATCGCGAGGTCATACCCTTCCTCAATCATATCGACCGATCGATCGTCGGTCGTTACCTCCAGCCGAACCTCGGGGTGCGCTCGCGCGAATTCGGCCGCCAATCGACCCATCGCCGTCTGCGAGAACAACAGTGGAGCGCTGATTCGCAAGCGACCGCGCACCCTTTCACCGCCTGACGCAATGGCAACCGCTGTTTCTTCCAGCTCGGTCAGCAGCGCGCTGGCGCGCTCAAACAATGCGCGTCCTTCCTCGGTCAGCTTGAGGTCACGCCGCCCCCGCTCGAAGAGCCGAAGATCGAGGGATGCCTCCAGCTCGCTGACGCGCCGGGACAGCGTGGCTTTGGGACGGCGAGCGGCACGCGCCGCCTTTCCGAAGCCGCCGTGTCGGGCAACGAGCGTGAAGTCGGCAAGGGCGAGCAAATCCATGACGTTCCTCCTGTGAGACACTGCGTCCAGATTGCGCGTCTATTTACGTCACTATGGATCACGCATCTTCGCCTCCTCAGCAAGACGAAATGAAGGAGCGAACATCATGACCATTCTCATCATCGGAGCCACCGGGCGGGTCGGTTGCCACGTCGTCGACCAGCTCGTAAAGCGCGACGCCGAAGTGCGCGTCCTCACCCGCGATCCTGCTAAAGCCAATTTCCCTGCTAGCGTCGAGGTGATGCAGGGCGATCTTCTTGACGTCGACGCGCTGCGCGCCGCCTTCTCAGGCGTGCGCACGCTGTTCCTGCTCAATGCCGTCACCGGCGACGAGTTCACCCAGGCGCTCATCGCGCTCAATGTTGCGCACGAAAACAACGTGGAGCGGGTCGTCTACCTGTCCGTGTTCGGCGCCGACGAGGCGGTCAACGTTCCGCATTTTGCGGTCAAGAGCGGCGCCGAACGGATGCTGGAGCGGATGGACTTCGGTGCCACCATCCTGCGTCCGACCTACTTCATCGACAACGAGGCGATGGTGAAGGATGTGATTTTGCAGCACGGTGTCTACCCAATGCCGATCGGCGGCAAGGGTCTCGCGATGGTAGATACACGCGACATTGCAGAAGTCGCCGCGATCGAGTTGCTCCGTCGCGACATCGCGCCGACAAAGCTGCCGATCGAGACGATCAATCTTGTCGGCCCCGACACGCTGACGGGTGCAGACGTGGCAGCGATCTGGTCTGACGTGTTGGGACGCCCGGTAGCCTATGGCGGCGATGATCCCAGTGGATTTGAGGCCAACATGGCCACATTCATGCCAAGGTGGGCAGCTTATGAGATGAGGCTGATGGCCGAACGTTACGTC
>BACX01000828.1 GCA_000333335.1 Sphingomonas-like bacterium B12
CCAGCTTCAGGTGGCCGGCGATCGACGCCGCCTCGGAGGCCACTCCTTCCATCATGTCGCCGTCCGACGAGAAGACGTAGGTGTCGTGGTTGAAGATCTCGAAGCCGTCGCGGTTGAAGTGCGACGCCAGCCAGCGCTCGGCGATCGCGAAGCCGACCGAGTTGCCGCAGCCTGCGCCCAGCGGGCCGGTCGTGGTCTCGACGCCGGTGGTGTCGTGATATTCGGGATGGCCCGGGGTCTTGGAGCCGATCTGGCGGAAATTCTTGATGTCGTCGAGGGAAACGGCCGGGAGCCCGGTCGGCTTGCCATGCTCGTCCACCTCGATCGTGCCCGACATGTGGAGCAGCCCGTAGAGCAGCATCGACGCATGGCCGACCGAGAGAATGAAGCGGTCGCGGTTCGGCCAGAGCGGTGCCTTGGGATCGTAGCGCAGGAACTTCGTCCACAGCGTCTCGGCGATCGGCGCCAGCGACATGGCGGTGCCGGGGTGGCCGCTATTGGCTTTCTGCACCGCGTCCATGGCGAGGCAGCGGATCGTGTCGATCGCCAGCCGATCGATCGAGCCGTCCTCGACGACGTGCGTGGAAGGACGGGCGGCGGTGTCGGTATCGGTCATTGGGTCGAGTCCCCGGTTCGCAAGGATGCGCGCGCTCTGCCGCGAGGAACGGCTCGGCGCAAGGACCGGTTCCGTATGCGTTACGGTTTTTGATGCCGCTCGCGGCGTTCGACTCCCGACTGGTCGCCAATGTAGAGCGCATCGATCTCGCTCAGGAAAAGGCCGTGGCCGAGCAGCCCCGGTATCGTGTCGAGCGCGCGGGCGAGGCAGGCGGGGTCAGCGATCGGGCCGAAATCGCAGTCGATCAACAGGTTGCCCTGATCGCTGGGGGCGGGGCGGACGATCGGCTCGCCGCCGAGGCTGCGGATCGCGCCCATGACATAGGCGCGGGCGAAGGGCAGCACCTCGATCGGCAGCGGTCGGGCTAGCGTCTCCACCGGCTTGGACGCATCGACGATGCAGATCATGCGCGTCGCGGCGCTGGCGACGATCTTCTCGCGCAGCATCGCGCCGCCGCCGCCCTTGATGGCGCGGAACAGGGGGTCGATCTCGTCGGGCCCCGTCGATGCACAGATCGACCGCGGCGAGATCGTCGAAGGCGAGGAAGGGGATGCCGGCCGCGCGCGCCGCCGTTTCGGTGGCGAGCGAGGTGCCGGCGGCGGTGATGGTCAGGCCCTCGTCGCGGATGCGCGCGCCCAGCCCGGAAATGGCGAAGGCCGCCGTGCTGCCCGTACCGAGGCCGACCAACATTCCGTCGGTCACTTCGGCGATGGCAGCCTCGGCGGCCCTCTTCTTCGATATGTCTCCGGTCGTCATGACCGGAGGTCTATCACGCCTCGGCGGGCGTCGCAGCCTTCGGCTTGCGCCCGCGCTTGGCGGGCGTCGCGGCGGCGGCCTTCGGCGCGGCCTTGGCGCGGGCCGGCTTGGCGGCGGGCGCCTCGTCCTTCTTGCGGCCGAGGCCGATCTGCTTGGCGAGGCCGCGGCGCTGCTCGGCATAGGCCGGGGCGACCATCGGATAGTCGCGCGGCAGCTTCCACTTGGCGCGATATTCTTCCGGCGTCATGTTGTAGTTGGTGCGCAGATAGCGCTTCAGCATCTTCAGCTTCTTGCCGTCTTCGAGGCAGACGATGTAGTCGTGCTTCACCGACGAGCGCACCGGAACCGCCGGCTGCAGCTCCGGCTCTTCGGTCTTCTTCGGCTCGGTCAGCCCGGTGAGTGCCGCATGCACCTGCGCGATCAGCGACGGCACCTCGCTCGTCGCGACATTGTTGTTGGCGACGTGCGCTGCAACGATGTCGGCGGTAAGGCTCAGCAGCTCATGTTCAGTCATC
>BACX01000827.1 GCA_000333335.1 Sphingomonas-like bacterium B12
GATCCAGCACGCGCTGGGCGAGGTGCCTATCGTCATCGTGTCGGCACGCCAGCAACCGGAGTTGATCGAGGCCGCGCGCGCGCTCGGCGCAGCGGGGTATCTCTCCAAGGCGCAGCCGCTCGACGAGACGCTGGCTTCGCTGCGCACGATCCTGAGCGGCAAGACGGTGTTTCCGCCGGTCAATGTCAGGATGCAGGCGGATGTCGGCGATGCGCGCGAGCGCATCTCGGATCTGTCCGGCGCGCAGCTGCGCGTGCTGATGGCGCTGGCCGACGGACGGCTCAACAAGCAGATCGCCGGTGACCTCGGCGTCACCGAGGCGACGATCAAGGCGCATCTGACCGCGATCTTCCGCAAGCTGGGCGTCAACAATCGTACCCAGGCGATCCTCGCGATCCAGCCCCTGCTCGCCGAACAGGCGGACGACAGCCAGTGACGCCAGGCGTAGGCGAGCGTGCGGCCAGCTCGCCGCGCCCGCCGTCGCGCGTGCGTTACGCCGCGATCGGCGTGCTGGGGCCGCTGGCGCTCATCCTGCTCGCGCTCTGGTTCGGCATCCAGATCCGGCAGCTCGACACGATGCGGTCGATGGTGCGCGCGTCCTACGACAAGCGCTTCACCGCGACCGATCTGGTCCGGGGCCTCGATGAGGCGGAGAGCGCGCAGCGCGGTTATGTCATCACCGGCGATACCGCGTTTCTCGAAGCTTACGATGCCTCGCACAAGAAATCGCTCGACAGCCTTGGCGATCTTCGGGGGCTCTACGTGTCCAGCCCGGACCAGATCGCTCGGCTGGATCGGCTTGGCGGGCTGATAGACGCCAAGTTCGCCGAGATGGCGCATGTGATCGGTGTCCGCCGCTCGGCCGGCGGGGGCGCGGCAGGCGCGCTGGTGACGAACCGTCAGGGCGTCGTACTGATGCGGGAGGTCCGCCGCCTCGTTGCCGCGCTCGGAAATGCCGAGCAATCGACGCTGGCGGACCGACTCGGCTCCGTGCGCAGCTATTTTCAGGCGATGCGCAGCTTCGTGTGGGTC
>BACX01000826.1 GCA_000333335.1 Sphingomonas-like bacterium B12
GCGACCGCAGGAATGGGTGCCGCCCAGGTGGCGTAACAGATTTCGTCACGCACTACCCGGAAGAAGGGCCGTCACGAGGGGATCGTGGCGGCCCTTCGCTTTTCGGCGCCGGACACGCAAAAACCATTTTCCTACACGAACCTTTATGGTTATATGATTCGGCTCGCCTGTGATGGAGCCGAGCCATGGACCCCACTTCCCTGATCGATGAACTGATCGCCCGCGAAGGCGGCTATGTCGCCCGCGCCGCCGACAAGGGCGGCCCGACCCGCTTCGGCATCAGCCAGGCGGTCGCCAGGGCGCACGGATATTCTGGCGACATGGCGAAACTGCCGCGCGACACCGCCGCCGCCATCTACCGCGCCGATTACTGGACGAAGCCCCGCCTCGACGCGGTGGCCGCGCTGGCCCCGAAGGTCGCGGCCGAGCTGTTCGACACCGGCGCCAACATGGGCACCGGCACCGCCGCCGGCTTCCTGCGCCGCGCGCTCAATGCGCTGAACCGCAACGGCGCGGATTATCGCGACGTGGCCGTGAAGGGCGCGGTGGACGATGCGGTGCTCGCCGCGCTCAAGGCGTTCCTGCGGGTACGCGGGAGCGCGGGCGAGACGGTGCTGGTGAAGGCGCTGGATGCGCTGCAGGGCGAACGCTACCTCGCGCTCGCCGAGACGCGGCCCGCCAACGAGGCCTTCCTCTACGGCTGGCTCGCCAACCGGGTGGGCTGAGCGATGGCGACCTCACCCTCCCCCCTCGACATCGAGGACGCCTCGGCCGATCGCTTCACCAGCCGGGCACGCCCGGCCTTCCTCTACGTGATGTACGCGCTGCTGCTCGGCGCCTTCCCGATGGCGGGGATCGCCGCCGTCGCACCGGCCGTCGCCGCCGCGATGACGCGCGCGATCGCCGCCTATCTC
>BACX01000825.1 GCA_000333335.1 Sphingomonas-like bacterium B12
GAGGAGGTGAAGCAGGTGATCGCCGCCGCCGACACGGTATCGACGATCTCGGCCGCCGCCGCGGACAGCGCGTCCGCCGTGGTGCGATCGGGCAGCGTCTCGGTGAAGTGGATGCGCGCCCGGTAGGCGGCGTCGCCCTCCACGGAGACGGCGATGCGATCCATCATGCTCACCGCTTCCTCCGGCCAGTCGCCCGCCGCGCTCTCGGCCGACAGCATGATCGCGTCGGCGCCGTCGTAGATGGCGGTCGCGACGTCGGACACTTCGGCGCGGGTCGGCGAGGGTGACTTGATCATCGATTCGAGCATCTGCGTCGCCACCACCACCGGGCGGCCGAGCTTGCGCGCGGTTTCGACGATGCGCTTCTGGATCGGCGGCACGCGTTCGGGCGGCAGTTCGACGCCGAGATCGCCGCGCGCCACCATCACGCCGTCCGAAAGCTCGATGATCTCGTCCAGCCGGTCGATCGCGGCGGGCTTCTCGATCTTGGAGAGCAGGGCCGCCTTGCCCGCGATCAGGCGGCGCGCCTCGGCGACGTCGTCGGGGCGCTGGACGAAGCTGATCGCGATCCAGTCGACCTGCTGCTCCAGCGCGAAGGCGAGATCCTTGCGGTCCTTCTCGGTCAGCGCGGGCAACGGCACCACCACGTCGGGCACGTTGACGCCCTTGCGATCCGAGATCGCGCCACCGACCTCGACCAGCGTCTCGATCAGGTCGTGCGTTGCCGACTGCACGCGCAGCACCAGCTTACCGTCATCGACCAGCAGGCGGGTGCCCGGCTCCAGCGCCTCGAAAATCTCGCGATGGGGGAGCGTCACGCGGGTCGCGTCGCCCGGCTCGCCGGTGCGGTCGAGGCGGAAGGTGTCGCCCTTCTTCAGCGTGACGATGCCGTCCTTGAAGGTGCCGACGCGCAGCTTCGGCCCCTGCAGGTCGGCTAGGATCGTGGTCGGGCGGTTGAGTTCCTTCTCCAGCGCGCGGATCGCCGCGATCGACTGGGCATGATCGTCATGGCTGCCGTGGCTCATGTTGACGCGGAAGGCGTCGGCGCCCGCCACGAACAATTTGCGGATCATCTCGGGCGAGCGGCTGGCGGGGC
>BACX01000824.1 GCA_000333335.1 Sphingomonas-like bacterium B12
CGGCCCTCCCTTACTGGACACGCGGCGGCCGAAGCCGCTCGCGGGGCGCGGCGCGAGAACGGCCGCGCCGGGGGTGGGAGCCGAGAAGACGGTACGGCGGAAATTCTTCTCCAGCCGATCCCAGATGTAGGACCACAGATCGACGACCTCGCCCGCCGAACGACCCTTGGGGTCGACCTCCATCACGGTGCGGCCGTCGATCATCGAGGCGGCGAAATCGGTGCGGTGGTGGACGGTGATCGGCGCCACGGTGCCATGCTGGCTGAGCGCGATGGCGGCCTCGTGCGTGATGCGCGCCTTGGGCGTGGCGGCATTGACCACGAAGAGCAGCGGCTTGCCCGAACGTTCGCACAGATCGACCGTGGCGCCGACGGCGCGCAGATCGTGGGGCGACGGGCGGGTCGGGATGACGATCAGCTCGGCGACCTGGATGACGCTCTGGATCGCCATGGTGATCGCCGGCGGCGTATCGATGATCGCGAGCTTGAATCCCTGCTGGCGCAGCACCTCCAGATCGGCGGCGAGGCGCGCGACGGTGGTCTGGGCGAAAGCGGGCATCTCGGCATCGCGCTCGTTCCACCAGTCGGCGAGCGAACCCTGCGGATCGATGTCGATCAGCACCACCGGGCCGGCACCGGCCAATTGTGCCTGCACCGCAAGATGTCCCGAGAGCGTCGTCTTACCCGATCCGCCCTTCTGCGATGCCAATGCGAGAACGCGCATGCCCTGCCCTTCAACCGTGAGATTTGAGCAGGGGATCCCATGGGCACACCTAATATCCGGTTAAAAAGCCCCTGCTTTTCTGCGCACACTTATCGTTAACGCGTGATATTCCATGTGCGGACGGGAGTGATTGTGAAGGGGATTCCCAAGATGCGGTTTGCGGGGGCGATGGTAGTGGCGGCAGTGATCGCCGCGCCGGCGGCAGCGGCGACGGTGAAGGACGGTGTCGATGCCTGGCAGCGTGGCGACTATGCCAGCGCGGTCGCGATCTGGCGCCCGCTGGCCGAGGCGAACGACGCCGATGCCGCCTTCAATCTCGCTCAGGCCTACAAGCTCGGCCGCGGCGTCACCACCGATCTCGGCCAGGCCAAGACGTGGTACGGCAAGTCCGCGCAGGCGGGACACATACAGGGCGCCGCCAATTACGGGCTGCTGCTGTTTCAGGACGGTGACCGCCGATCCGCGATGCCGTGGATCAGCAAAGCGGCCGATGCCGGCGATCCGCGTGCGCAATATGTGTTGGGCACCGCCCTCTTCAACGGAGATCTCGCCACCAAGGACTGGCCGAGGGCCTATGGCCTGATGACCCGCGCCGCCGCCGCCGGCCTGCCGCAGGCGACGACCAGCCTCAGCCAGATGGACCAGTTCATGAGCGCCGAGGATCGCCAGAAGGGCCTGCAGATCGCGAGCCAGCTCGCCGCCCGGCCGATCCCGCCGACGGGCCGCCAGCTCGTCACCGGCGGCGAAACCGCCATCGCCGCGCCGTCCTCCGTGGTGCCGAGCCGACCGAGCGACCTGTCCGCCATGCCGCCGGTGCGCACCGCCCAGGCCAAGCCGCCCAAGGCGACGAAGCCTGCCAAAACACCACCGGCCGCGATCGCAACTCCGACGCCCCCCGCTCCCAAACCGACGCCCGTCGCCAAGCCCGCGCCCGCGCTCGCCGCGTCGGGCGGCAAATGGATGGTCCAGCTCGGCGCGTTCGGCTCGCAGGCCGGCGCCGCGACCGCCTGGAGCAAGGTTTCGGGCAAGCTCGGCGGCCTACGCCCGAGCTACGAGAAGGCCGGCGCCGTTGTTCGCCTGCGCGCCGGTCCGCTCGCCGACAAGGCCGCTGCGGCCAAAGCCTGCGCTGCCGTCGGTTCGGCCTGCTTCCCGGTCGCGCCTTAACGCTTCCTTTGGGCTTCGCTGTCATCCTCGGCCGTTGGGGGTGTGGAGGGTCGCATGGCTTTGGGGAAATGGCTCGCGAAGGATCGAACACTGCTGCCCGAGGGGCGGCGGCCGCTCTGTCTGCTGCTCGCCGATCGCCCGCTGCCCGTCGCACTGCGCGAAGTCTCCGGTGCCGGCGCGTGGATCGAAACCCATGCGCGGCTTGATCCCGGCACGCCGGTGACGCTGCGCCACCCACAGGCCGGCACGGTCACCGCAGAGGTGATCGGGCAGGACCGTCAGGGGCTGCAACTCCGTTTCGATCGCAGCGAGGCATCCGTGGCGTTCGCACTGGCCGTGATCGCAACCGACATGCGCAAGGCGAGCTGAGCCTGGTCTGTTGGATCAGTCCAACACCCACTCGCTGCGCTTGTAACCCTGCGCCCAGAGCAGCGCGGTCAGATCGCCATGATCGACTCGCGCCCCTGCCGCCGCCGCCGTCTTGGGCTTGGCGTGATAGGCCACGCCCAGCCCGGCCGCCTGGATCATCGGGATGTCGTTGGCGCCGTCCCCCACTGCCAGCGTCTCCGCCGTCTCCAGCCCCAGCGCGGCGCGCTCGGCCTCGATCGTGGTGAGCTTGGTCGCCGCATCGACGATCGGCTTCGCCACCAGTCCGTCGAGCCGGTCGTCCGCGATGCCCAGCCGGTTGGCGATGGCGACATCGAAGCCGATCTCCGCCGCCACCGGCTCGGCGAATACGGTGAAGCCGCCCGAGACCAGAACAGTGCGCGCGCCATGCGCCTTCATCGTGCGGATCAATGCCTTGGCGCCGGGCATCAGCCGAACCCGCTCCGCCCGGCAGCGATCGATCGCCGAGGCCTCCAGATCCTTGAGCAAAGCGACCCGCGCATCGAGCGCCTCGGCGAAATCCAGCTCGCCGCGCATCGCCGCCTCGGTGACGGCGGCGATCTGATCCTTGATGCCCGCGTAATCGGCGAGTTCGTCGATGCACTCGACGGTGATCATCGTCGAATCCATGTCGGCGACGAGCAGTTTCTTGGCGCGACCGAGCGTGGGCTGGACAATCACGTCGAGCGGCATCGCCTCGAGCGCGGCGCGGGCTGCGGAGGGATCGCCGTCGAACCAGAGATCGGCGGCGTCGCCTTCATCCACCCAGCTTGATCCGTTCGGCCTGCAACCGGCGTTCCGGAGCGCGTCTTGGCCAACCGAAATATCGCCACGCGTGAGCTTGCCCGCTGCTATCAGCGTCGCCGTGAACATGGATTCTCCTGATCTGCCGCCGGTGGCGCTCATCGCAGGGCCGACCGCGAGCGGCAAGAGCGCTTTGGCGCTGGCGCTCGCCGAACGCATCGGCGGCACCATCGTCAACGCAGACGCCAGCCAGGTCTATCGCGACCTGCGCGTCGTCACCGCCCGCCCGTCCTTGGAGGAAGAGGCGCGCGCAACGCACAGGCTGTTCGGCCACGTCGATGCGGCCGCCCCCCACAACGCGGCGATCTGGGCGAGCGAGGCCAGGGCCGTCATCGCCGACATCCACGCCGGTGGCAGAACGCCGATCCTCGTCGGCGGCACCGGCCTCTATATCCGCACCCTGCTCGACGGCATCGCCCCCGTGCCGGAGATCGATCCCACGGTCCGCGGCGAAGTTCGCGGCATGGCCGTGGCAGATGCGCATGCCGCGCTCCAACGCGAAGATGCCGAAGCGGCTGCCCGCCTCCTTCCGAGCGACACGACGCGCGTCGCCCGCGCGCTGGAGGTAGTCCGTTCAAGCGGTCGCACACTGGCGGACTGGCAGCGCGAGAAGATCGGCGGCATCGGTAACGCCATCCGCCTCGCCCCGCTCCTGCTCATACCGGATAGTGCTTGGCTCGCCGATCGCATCGACCGCCGCTTCGTTGCCATGCTCGATCAGGGCGCCGTCGAGGAAGTCGAGGTGCTGGCGTCGCGAAAGCTGGATCCCAGTCTACCCGCGATGCGCGCGATCGGCGTGCCGGAGATCGCGGCATGGCTCTCCGGAACTCTCGCCCGAGACGCCATGATCGAACGCGCACAAGCCGCCAGCCGCCAGTACGCCAAGCGCCAGCGAACATGGTTCCGACATCAACCTCCGCAAGATTGGCCGCGCACCGCGCAATCTTGTAATTCAAATATTTTTCAAATCGACACATTATTTCCTATCGAGTGGTTGACACGCTAGTTTGTTACCAGTAGCTGCGCCCCTCCCCCGCTTCTGCTAGGCGGCGGGCGCGTAATCCTTGAGGTGATTCACCATGACGACCGAACGAAGCGGAGCCGATATCCTCGTCCAGGCCCTGACGGACCTCGGCGTGGAAATCGTGTTCGGCTATCCGGGCGGCGCGGTGCTCCCGATTTACGACGCGATCTTCAAGCAGTCGAAGATCCGCCACATCCTCGTCCGCCAGGAAGGTGGTGCTGCGCATGCGGCGGAGGGCTATGCCCGCTCCACCGGCAAGCCGGGCGTCGTGCTCGTCACCTCGGGGCCGGGCGCGACCAACGTCGTCACGGGCCTGGCCGACGCGCTGATGGATTCGATCCCGCTCGTCGTCATCACCGGCCAGGTGCCGACCCAGTTGATCGGGCACCGATGCCTTCAGGGAGGCGGACACGGTCGGCATCACGCGCCACTGCACGAAGCACAATATCTGTTGAAGGATCCGGCGAGCCTCGGCGCGATCGTCCACGAGGCGTTCCATATCGCGACCTCCGGCCGCCCCGGCCCTGTCGTGATCGACTGCCCAAAGGACGTGCAGATCGCTTCGGCCAGCTACGCCAAGCCGACCGGCCCGCTCCAGCACAAGACCTATCGCCCGCAGGTGAAGGCCGATGCGTCCGCGATCGAGGCGGCGGTCGAGATGCTGGCGGCGGCGGAGCGGCCGATCCTCTATACCGGCGGCGGCATCATCAATGCCGGCCCTTACGCCTCGACGCTGTTGCGCGAACTGCAGGCGCTGACCGGCGCGCCCGTCACCTCGACGCTGATGGGTCTCGGCGCCTTTCCGGCCGCGGACGATGCGTGGCTCGGCATGCTCGGCATGCACGGCACCTACGAAGCCAATATGGCGATGAACAAGGCGGATCTGATCCTCTGCCTCGGCGCACGCTTCGACGATCGCGTGACCGGGCGGCTGGACGCTTTCTCGCCGGAATCGCGGAAGATCCACGTCGATATCGACCGCTCGTCGATCAACAAGAATGTCCGCGTCGATCTGCCCGTCGTCGCCGACGTCGGATCGGCGCTGGCCGACATGATCACGGCGTGGAAAGCGCGCGGGCACGAAAAGGGCGAACTTGGCGAATGGTGGCGCCGTATCGAAGGCTGGCGCGCGCGCCAGTCGCTGGCTTTCCCCGCCTCCGATCACGAGATCATGCCCCAGCACGCGATCAAGCGTATCTGGGAGATGACGAAGGACAAGGATCCGATCGTCACCACCGAAGTCGGCCAGCACCAGATGTGGGCGGCCCAGCATTTCCATTTCCAGGATCCCAACCGCTGGCTGACCTCGGGCGGGCTCGGCACGATGGGCTATGGCCTGCCCGCCGCGATCGGCGCGCAGGTCGGCAATCCGGATCGACTGGTGATCGGGCTTTCGGGCGATGCCTCGGTGCTGATGAACATCCAGGAGATGTCCACCGCCGCGCAATATCGGCTGCCGATCAAGATCTTCATCCTCAACAACATGTATATGGGGATGGTCCGCCAGTGGCAGGAGCTGATCTACGCGTCCCGCTATTCAGAGAGTTACAGCGAGGCTTTGCCGGACTTCGTGAAGCTGGCGGAGAGCTTCGGCTGGACGGGCCTGCGGATCGAGCAGCCCGGCGATCTCGACGGCGGTATCGAGGCGATGCTCAACGCGCCCGGCCCGGTGATGGTGGATTGCCGCGTCGCGCAGCTCGCCAACTGCTTCCCGATGATCCCGTCGGGCGCCGCGCACACCGAGATGATCCTCCACGCCGAGGAAGTGGTGGGCGAGGCGACCGACGAGGCCAAGGCGCTCGTCTGATGCCGAAGATGCGCCTCATAGTGCATGTCGCGGAGCCGTTCGATTTCGGGCGGCTCAACGGCGGCACGCCGGACCTCACCGGCTGGACCGCGCAGGCGACGCCGGCCTATTCGGACTGGGTCGTCCACCTCGATCGCCCGGCCCAGATCGGCGACGACGAGTTCGACAAGATCAAGATTTCCTCCCGCTATGCCGGAGAGACGGTCTCCAAGGTACTGGACGGGTTCGGTTTCACCGCCGTGAACATCCAATATCCCCGCAAGGAGGAAGGCGGCCGCCTCTACTGGCATTTCGCGATGGTCGGCAACGTCCTGCTCGCGCCCGAGAAAGAATAATCGCCATGCACATCAAGGAACAGGCCGCCGAGCGGCATACCCTGTCGATCGTCGTCGACAACGAGGCGGGCATCCTGGCGCGGATCGCCGGTATGTTCACCGCGCGCGGCTACAACATCGCCTCGCTGACGGTGGCGGACATCACCGAGGATCACGGCGTCAGCCGGATCACCATCGTCACCTACGGCGTGCCCGAGATGATCGACCAGATCATCGCCCAGCTCGACCGGCTGGTGCCGGTGCATCGCGTCACCGACCTGAGCGACCTCGGCCCGCACATCGAGCGCGAGATGGCGCTGGTGAAGGTGGCCGGCACCGGCGATCACCGCATCGAGGCGCTGCGTCTGGCCGAGGTCTATCGCGCCCGCGTGGTGGACAGCACGATTGCAAGCTTCGTCTTCGAAGTCACGGGCAATCCAGAGAAAATAGACAAATTCTGCGAATTGATGCGGGAGGTCGGTCTCGTCGAGGTCGCCCGTACCGGCGTCGCAGCGATGGCTCGCGGACGAGAGGCCGCCTGAACCCACACAATTGCCGCCCTCGCGGCTCATCCCATCCGAAAGGGGACTTTGAATGCGCGTTTATTATGATGCCGATGCCGATGCCGGCCTGATCAAGCAGAAGAAGGTCGCGATCGTCGGCTACGGTTCGCAGGGCCATGCCCATGCGCAGAACCTGCGCGACAGCGGCGTCGGCGAGGTGGTGATCGCGCTGCGCGCCGGCTCGGCGACCGCCAAGAAGGCGGAAGGCGCCGGCTTCAAGGTGATGTCCACCGCCGAGGCGTCCGCCTGGGCCGACATCATCATGATCCTCGCGCCCGACGAGCATCAGGCGCAGATCTACGCCGACGACATCGCGCCGAACATCCGCGACGGCGCGACGATCGCCTTCGCCCACGGCCTCAACGTGCATTTCGGCCTGATCGAGCCGAAGTCGACCATCGACGTCATCATGGTCGCGCCGAAGGGCCCCGGCCACACCGTCCGCTCCGAATATGTCCGCGGCGGCGGCGTGCCCTGCCTGATCGCGATCCACCAGGATGCCTCGGGCAACGCGCAGGACGTGGCGCTGTCTTACGCCTCGGCGATCGGCGGCGGCCGCTCGGGGATCATCGAGACCAACTTCCGCGAGGAATGCGAGACCGATCTGTTCGGCGAGCAGGCGGTACTCTGCGGCGGCCTGACCCACCTGATCCAGGCGGGCTTCGAGACGCTGACCGAGGCGGGCTACGCCCCGGAAATGGCCTATTTCGAGTGTCTCCACGAGGTGAAGCTGATCGTCGACCTGATGTATGAGGGCGGCATCGCCAACATGCGCTACTCGATCTCCAACACCGCCGAATATGGCGACATCACCACCGGCCCGCGCATCATCACCGCCGAGACCAAGGCCGAGATGAAGCGCGTCCTTGCCGACATCCAGGGCGGCCGGTTCGTCAAGAACTTCGTCCTCGACAACCGCGCCGGCCAGCCGGAGCTGAAGGCCGCGCGCAAGCAGGCCGCCGCCCACCCAATCGAGCAGACCGGCGCCAAGCTGCGCGCGATGATGCCGTGGATCGGCGCCGGCAAACTGGTCGACAAGGACAAGAACTGAGGTCTTGAAGCCCCCTCCCTCTGCGGAGGGGGCTTTTCGATTTTATCGAACACTTCCACCAAGTTTGTCGCGCTAGGCGCCTATCCGTGCTCCGCTAGAAGCAGGCCTCCATTGTCCGGAGGTTTTCCCCGCATGCGCGCCTTCCTGCCTGCTCTCGCACTGATCATCGCCCTTCCCGCCATGGCGCAGGCCCCGGCTCTGCCCGGCGCACCCGAAACCGCTCGCGTCACCGCCGGCACCTACAAGATCGAGCCGAACCACACACAGGTCGGCTTCGCGGTCGATCATTTCGGTTTCTCGATCTTCCGGGGCGCGTTCACCGGCGCTTCCGGCACGCTCGCCATCGATCCCGCCAACCCGACCAAGGCCCAGCTTTCGGTGAGCATCCCGATCGCCTCGGTTCAGACGAGCAACGCCAAGCTCAACGAAGAGCTGGTGTCGGCCGACTGGTTCGACGCGGCGAAGTTCCCGAACGCCACCTTCGTCTCTACCGCGATCACCGTCGGCCCGAACAACACGGCGCTGGTCGACGGCAACCTCACCATCCACGGCGTAACCAAGCCGGCGCGGATGCAGGTCCATTTCCACGGCGCCGGCGTCAACCCGATGGACAAGGCGCTGACGGCCGGATTCGATGCGCGGATGGGCTTCAACCGCAGCGATTTCGGGATCAGCAAGTACGTGCCGTTCGTTTCCGACCATGTCGAGTTGACCATCGCGGGGGCGTTCGAGAAGCAGTAAACGCTCTACGGATTTGACAGGAACGGGCCGGCGCGCGAGCGTGCGGCCCGTTCTCTTGTCCGGAGTCCGAGCCATGCGCCGCCTGCCCGTCCTCGCCGCTTTGCTGATCGCCACCATGCCCGCCGCGGCGCAGGCCCCGATGAAGCTGCCGAGCGCACCGCCGGGCAAGCCCGATCCGGCCGGGATCGCCGCCGGCACCTATGCGATCGAGCCGCATCACACGCAGGTGATGTTCGCGCTCGATCATCTCGGCTTCTCGATCTTCCGGGGTTTCCTGTCCAACGCGTCCGGCACGCTGAGACTCGATCCGAAGAACATCGAAACGACCAAGCTCGACGTGACGATCCCGATCGACTCGGTCTACACGACCAGCAAGGCGCTCGACGAGGAACTGATCGGGCCGAAATTCTTCGACGTGCAGCATTGGCCCAATGCCACCTTCACCTCGACCAGTGTCGTGCTGGGACCGGACGGCAAGGCGATGGTCAACGGCAACCTCACCCTCCACGGCCAGACCCACGCGACGCAGATGGTCGTGAGGCTGCACGGCGCGGGCAAGAGCATGATGGGCAAAGGCCAGGCGATCGGCTTCGACGGGCGGATGATGATCAACCGCAGCGAATACGGCATCGGCGGCGGCGTGCCGCTCGTTTCGGATCAGGTGCAGATTACGATCGCGGCGGCGTTCGAGCAGCAATGATGCGCGAATAACGCCGCACCGCGCACGAAAATGCTGGACATTCACCAAGGCCTGCCACAAAGGCCGTCTCATGTCCGCGGCGATCCGCCTTCCCCTGCTTCGACTTACGCGCCCCTGAGGCGTGTCGTTTCCGCGTGGGTCCGAAACCCGCGCCACGCCTGAGGGGACAGATCGCCGCCCGCCGAGATACCGGGCTTACGACGATTTTCGCGCCGACGATTATGGCGCACCGGAGTGGCAGACATGACCGATACCATCCTGATCTTCGACACCACGCTGCGAGACGGCGAGCAGTCCCCCGGCTGCTCGATGAACCTCGAAGAGAAACTGAAGGTCGCCTCCCAGCTCGAGGCGATGGGCGTAGACATCATCGAGGCCGGCTTCGCCATCGCCTCCGAGGGCGATTTCGAGGCGGTGACCGAGGTCGCCAGGCAGGCCGACAAGGCGGTGATCGCCAGCCTCGCCCGCGCCGCGATCGGCGACATCGATCGCGCGTGGGATGCGGTGAAGCACGCTCGCCGCCCGCGCATCCACACCTTCATCGCCACCTCCCCGCTGCACATGCGCGTGAAGCTGAACAAAACGCCCGAAGAGGTGATGGAACAGATCGAACGCACCGTCTCCCACGCCCGTAATCTGTGCGAGGATGTGGAATGGTCGGCCGAGGACGCCACCCGTTCCGACCCGGACTTCCTGGCCCGCGCGATCGAGACCGCGATCAAATGCGGCGCGCGCACGATCAACCTGCCGGATACGGTCGGCTACGCGACGCCAGAGACCTACGGCGCGATGTTCAAGGACATGATCGGCCGCGTTCCGAACGCGGACAAGGCCGTATTCTCGACGCACTGCCACAACGATCTGGGTCTCGCCGTCGCCAACAGCCTGGCGGCGGTGATGGCCGGCGCGCGTCAGGTGGAATCGACGATCAACGGCATCGGCGAGCGCGCCGGCAACGCCTCGGTCGAGGAGATCGCGATGGCGATCAAGGTGCGCCACGACGTGATGCCGGTGCGCACCAACGTGGTCTCCACCGAGATCATGAAATCGAGCAGGCTGGTGCAGGCCGTCACCGGCTTCCAGGTGCAGCCCAACAAGGCGATCGTCGGCGCCAACGCCTTCGCACACGAGAGCGGCATCCACCAGGACGGGATGCTCAAGGATTCGTCCACCTACGAGATCATGACGCCCGAGAGCGTCGGCGTCTCCACGTCGAACCTGGTGATGGGCAAGCATTCGGGCCGCGCCGCCTTCCGCTCCAAGCTGGAAGCGCTGGGCTACGAACTGGGCGACAATGCCTTTCAGGACGCCTTCGTCCGCTTCAAGGCGCTCGCCGACGCCAAGAAGGCCGTGTTCGACGAAGATATCGTCGCCTTGGTCGATGACGAGGTGTTGCGCGGGCACGATTCCATCCAGGTGAAGGAGGTGGAGATCCACTGCGGCACCGGACCGGCGCGCGCGATCCTGACGCTGGAGGTCGACGGCATGGAAAAGACAGCGGCGACACGCGGCAACGGCCCGGTCGATGCCCTGTTCAACGCGATCCGCGAAATCGTGCCGCACGAACAGTCGATGCTGGATCGCTACGAGGTTCATGCCGTCACCGGCGGCACCGATGCGCAGGCCGAAGTATCCGTGGTGCTCTCCGAAAACGGTCGCACCACGCGCGGCACCGGCGCGCACCACGATACGATGGTGGCCAGCGTTCGCGCCTATACCAATGCGCTCAACAAGATGCTCGTCAAGCGCGGCAAGCGTGTACCGGATGCGATCGCGAGCTGATTTGGTCGTTCGAGTAAGAGTTGCGAGAAATTCTGCAGCGCTGCGTTGCAAAATTGAAATAGCCGACTTGAAGCATTTAAGAGCCAAGCGGGCGGAATTGCGAGCTTCTCGCGAGAGCATTCTCTGTTATAGCTATAGTGCGGCGCAATATGTGCCGCATAAAAAGGGAGCTGAATATGACCTCAGCAAAATGGGTGGCGGCGATTGCCGTCGCCGGGCTTGCAGCCCAGTCTGGCATCGCGGCGGTTCGTCCTTCGGCCAGCACCGTCGTTGCCGCCCCGACCACGAACCTCGTGGCCGGCACGCGCGTCAATGGCGCGGCCAAGGGTAAGCGTTCGGACATGACGCAGACCGGCACGATCGCCCTCGTGGCGGGTGCCGGCGCCGCGGGCGTCGGCATCGCCGCCGCGGCCGGTGCGTTCGACAGCAATCACAAGTCGTCCAGCCCCGACTAAGGGCGTCGACCGTGATCGGAAAAGCCTCGTCCGCACGATCTGCGGGCGGGGCTTTTTTATTTTCTGCCGAACAGCTTCTCGATGTCGTTGTGACCGAGCTTCACCCAGGTCGGGCGACCATGGTTGCACTGGCCGGAATGGGGGGTGACCTCCATCTCCCGCAGCAAGGCGTTCATCTCGGCAACTGAAAGGATGCGCCCGGCACGCACGGAACCGTGACAAGCCATGGTCCCGGCCACGGCATCCAGCTTCTCGCGCAGGCTCAACGCCTCGTCATAGGCAGCGAGTTCGTCGGCGAGATCGATCACGAGGCCACGCACGTCGGTGCGGCCCAGCATCGCCGGGACGGCGCGAACGAGCATCGCGCGCGGGCCGAAACGATCGAGTTCCAGCCCCATCGCCGCCAGTTCCTCCAGCCGGGTCTCCAGCCGGTCACAGCCCGCCTCGTCGAGTTCGACCACCTCCGGCAGCAGCAGCGCCTGGCTCGCGACGCCGCCATCCGCCATGGCACGGCGCATCCGCTCCAACACGAGGCGCTCGTGCGCGGCATGCTGATCGACGAGGACGAGGCCGTCCTCCGCCTCTGCCACAATATAGGTGGCCGCCACCTGCCCGCGCGCGACACCGAGCGGATGCTCGATCGCCGCCGGCGGGGCCGCGACGGCAATCTCCGCCCTGCCCTGCGGCGCAGGCACGATCGCCGGTGGCGTTGCGAAATTCGGGCGAGAATCCCACACGCCATATTGGCGCTGCTCGAGCGGCAACGGCAGAGCCGGAGAGACCGGCGTCATCGGCTCCGATTGCCACGCCGCCAGCGCATCCGCCGCCGGGCGCTG
>BACX01000823.1 GCA_000333335.1 Sphingomonas-like bacterium B12
CCGGCATTGGGCGAGGGCGACTGAACGGGCGCGGTGCCTTCACCCACACCGCCTATAACGATTTCGAGATCGTCGCCGAAAACTTGCTCGACGGCGCCGACCGCAAGGCGACCGATCGCGTCCCCTGCTACGGCCTGTTCGTCGATCCCCCGCTCGGCCGCTGCGGCATGGGCGAGGCCGAGGCGATCGCCAAGGGTCACACGATCAAGGTCGGCAAGCGCGCCATGACCCGCGTCGGCCGCGCGGTGGAGAAAGGCGAGGCGCTGGGCTTCATGAAGATCGTGGTGGACGCCGATACGGACAAGATTCTCGGCGGCGCGATCCTGGGGCCGGGCGGCGACGAGGCGATCCACTCGATCCTCGACATGATGGCGCTCGGCCAGACGGCGGATCGCCTGCGCCGCACCGTCCACATCCACCCGACGGTGGCCGAGCTGATCCCGACGATCGCGGGGGAGTTGAAGGGAACGTCCTGACCGTCCGGACGGTTGAGCCGCCAAATCCCCCACCCCGAAAGGTCTCCCATGTCCGACGACATCCCCGTCTGGTTCATTTCCGGCTGCTCGACCGGCTTCGGCCGCGAGCTGGCCCGTTTGGTGCTCGAACAGGGCGGCCGCGCCGTGATCACCGCGCGCGGCCGCGATCGCGTCGCCGACATCGCCGCCCTCGCCCCCGATCGCGCGCTGGCGCTCGACCTCGATGTCACCGACCAGAGCCAGATCAACGCCGCCGTCGAGGCCGCGCACACCCATTTCGGCCGCATCGACGTGCTGGTGAACAATGCCGGCTACGGTTACCAGACCAGCATCGAGGAAGGCGAGGAGCCGCGCATCCGTGCGCAGTTCGACGCCAACGTTTTCGGCCTGTTCGCGCTCACCCGCGCGGTGCTGCCGATCATGCGCGCGCAGAAGAGCGGCCACATCATCAACATCACCTCGGTCGGCGGGCTGCTCGGCTTCGCAAGCTCCGGCTATTACGCCGCCACCAAGCACGCCGTCGAAGGCTGGTCGGACGCGCTGAAGATCGAGGTCAACCCGCTCGGCATCGAAGTCACCTGCGTCGAGCCGGGGCCGTTCCGCACCGACTGGGCGGGCCGATCGCTGGAGCAGACCAAGAGCCATATCGCCGATTATGCCGATACGGCGGCCAGGCGCATGGCCGACACCAGCGGCTATAGCGGCGCCCAGCCCGGCGACCCGGTACGCGCCGCGCAGATCATGATCGACATCGCGCTCAAGCCCGATGCGCCGCGCCACCTCGTGCTCGGCAAGTTCGGCTACGAGACGGTGACGAAGCGCCTGAAGGAGCGGCTCGCCGAAATCGAGAGCCTGCGGGACGTGGCGCTCTCGGCCGACTTTCCGGACGCCTGATCGCCTGATGCTCCGGCGCGGCGACGGGCCGTGCGCCCGTGCCGGAGCACCGCCCTTGATTAGACCTTCCGTGACTGTCGCCCGCGCCTTCGATTCAACTCGGCGCACATGGTAAACGCTTCGTCGCCGTCATTGGTAAACGCGGATTCATCCACAGATTCGTGAGAGTCCGATATCCGCCATTTTTCAGGCTCCGACTCTGCGTCAAGGGCCTTGAGTCGCGCTCAGACCAAATTTCGACTCTTGCGGCCGGACTCCCGGTTCGGCACTATCCCTAGTGTTGAGGCCAGGGGGCCGACACAAGATCGAGACAGTCACCGGTCAA
>BACX01000822.1 GCA_000333335.1 Sphingomonas-like bacterium B12
GGCGAGACTGGCTGCGCTGGGGTGCGATCAAGGCGCTGGGCGATGGATCGCTCGGTTCGCGCACGGCGGTGTTCCGCGAACCTTATACCGACGCGCCCGGCCAGACGGGCGTACGGGTCACCTCGCTGGCCGATCTGCGCGAATGGATCGGCGGGGCCGATGCCGCCGGCCTCCACGTCGCCACCCACGCGATCGGCGACCGGATGAACGACGAGATCCTCGACATCTATGCCGACGTCGCCCGCGCCAACGGCCCGAAGGATCGTCGCTTCCGCATCGAGCATGCCCAGCATCTGAGCCAGGCGGCGATTCCGCGCTTCGCGAAGCAGGGCGTGATCGCCAGCGTCCAGCCGTATCATGCGATCGACGATGGCCGCTGGGCGGTGAAGCGCATCGGCGAGGCCCGGCTGAAGGGCACCTACGCCTTCAAGGCGCTGATGGACACCGGCGCGAAGGTGACCTTCGGTTCCGATTGGCCGGTGGCGCCACTCGATCCGCTGACCGGGGTCTATGCCGCCGTCACCCGCCGTTTGATCGACGGCACCCATCCCGACGGCTGGCTCCCCGACCAGAAGGTGACGGTGGAGCAGGCGCTGACCGCCTATACCGCTACCAATGCCTATGCCGGTTTCATGGAAGATCGTTCGGGTGTGATCGCGCCGGGCTATCTCGCCGACATCACGGTGCTGGATCGCGATCTCACGGCGATCGATCCGGCGACGATCCTGCAGGCGAAGGTGCTCCACACCTTCGTCGACGGGCAGGAGGCTTATGCGGGCTGAGGTGAACGGGAACCGAAGCTAGCTGGAACGCAGCCCCTCGGCGGGCGTGTCGCGCAGCGCCGGCAGACTGCCCAGCACACCGGTCGCCAGCGTTGCGCCGGCTGCGGCCGCCAGCGTGATCGCGATGATGCCAGGATCGGGCGCCCACGGCAGCGCCAGCACGCGGGTGACGACGTACCAGCCACCCGTGCCGCCCACCGCCAGCGCGATGCCGCCCAGCAGCAGCGAGAGAAGCGCATATTCGATCGCCTGCCCGGCCAGCAGCTGGGCGCGGCTGCCGCCCAGCAATTTGAGGATCACCACGTCGTAGCGGCGTGCTTGGCCCGATGCGGTGATCGAACCGATCAGCACGACGATGCCCGCCACCACCGTCACCGCCGCCGCCGCGCGGATGGCGAGGGCGATGCGCCCGAGCAGGTCTCCGATCTGGCCGATGATATCGCCGGTGCGCAGCATGGTGACGGAGGGCAAGGCGGTCGCCACCGCACCGGCGATTGCGCCGTCGCGGGCGGGAGGCGCATAAACGCTGGCGAGCAAGGCATGCGGTGCCTCCTGAATGTAGCCGGGGGAGAAGACGAGCGCGAAGTTGAGGCCGAGACCGCCCCAATCCACCTTGCGCAAGGCGGCGATCCTGGCCGGCACCTCGACGCCCAGCACCGCCACCGTGATCGTGTCGCCGACATGCAGGCCGAGAAGCTCGGCCGCCTTGTCCTCCATCGAGACGAGCGGCGGGCCGTTATAGCCGGCCGGCCACCAATGGCCTGCGACCACCGTGTTGCGCGGCGGTACGGTGGCGGACCATGTGATCGTGCGGTCGCCCTTCAGGATCCATGCGCCGTCCGGCAGCGTCTTCATATCGGCGACGCGCTGTCCTTTCAGCGCCACGATCGATCCGCGCAGCGACGGCACCGCCTCGATCTTCGCGGTGGGCGAGGCCCCTGTTACCGCCTTGCGGAAGGTGGCGGCATCTTCGGGCTGCAGATCGATCGCGAAGAAGCGCGGCGCTTTGGCGGGGGCGGCGTTGGCGAGTTCGCTCGACAGGCTGGTGTCGATCACCGCCAGCGCCACGAACAGCGAGAAGCCGAGGCCCAGCGCCACCACCAGCCGATCGGTCTGCGATCCGGGGCGGTGGAGGTTGGCGAGCGCCATGCGGAAGAGCGGTTGGCGTGGGCGGGGCAGGCGCGCGAGCAGCCAGCGCAGGCCCAGTCCGAGCAGCCAGAGCGCGAGGACCAGCGCGAACGTCGCGCCCACGAAGCCGAGCGCGATGGCACGGTCGCTTGCGGTCAGCACCGCAAGCGCGACCAGCGCGGCGAGCAGAGCGCCCATCGCCGCCAATACTGCGAGGCTCGGCCGGCGAAGCGGCAGGATCGCATCCCGCAATAACGTCGCGGCGGGCACAGAGCGTGCACGGGCCAGCGCCGGCAGCGCGAAGAGCAGGGCCACCAGCAGGCTAAGCCCGGCGGCGATCGCCAGCGGCTCAAGATAGAGCGCGAGGCGCGGCGGCACGGGAAGCGCATCGCCGGCGATGGCGGTCACGATCGCCGGCACCGCCGCGCCGAGCGCGAGCCCCGCCACGATCGCCACCACCGCCACCAGCCCGAGCTGGATCAGGAACAGGCCCGCGATCGTCCCGGCCTCGGCGCCCAGCACCTTGAGCGTCGCGACCATCCGCGTCTTGCGGCCGAGATAGGCGCTGACGCCGCTGCCCACGCCCACACCCGCGATGGCCAGCGCGGCGAGGCCGACCAGCAGCAGGAATTGGCCGAGCTGGGCAATGCCATTCTTGAGGTTGCCGGCCGCCTGATCGGGTGTCTTGGCGGTCCAACCCGCGCTCGGGAAATGGTGAATAATCCGGTCCCCGATCGCTCCCGCATCGGCGCCGGTTGGCAGCAGGATGCGGGTGGCGCTGGTGTAGAGGCTGCCGGGCTGGATCACCTGTGTCGCGTCGAGCCCGGCCATGTCGGTGAGGACGGTCGGCCCGAAGCTGAAACCTGCGCCGAGATGATCGGGTTCGTCCTCGATCAGGCCGATCACCCGCATCGTCGCCATGCCGATCCGCACCCGGTCGCCGACATGGAGGGCGAGCCGGTCTGCCAGCGCGGGGGCTATGGCGATATCCGTGCCGTGCGGCCGCGCCGCCAGCGCGCCGGGCTGGAGCGTGAAGCGACCGACCATCGGCCAGGCCTCATCCACCGCGCGCAGGTTCGCGAGCGCGGGCGCGCGGCCGGAAAGCGGTGTGACCATCGAGTTGGTGGCGATCACTTCGGACGTCTTGCCAAAGGCGGCGATCGCGGCGCCTTCCTCCACGGTGGCGCGGCGCTGCGAGACGCGCATTTCCAGATCGCCGCCCAGCATCTGTCGGCTCTGCCCGTCGAGCGCGCCGAGGATCGAGGCGGAGAGGCTGCCGATGCCCGCGAGCGCGGCGGTGCCGAGGAACAGACAGATCAGCAAGAGCCATAGCCCACGCCCGCCGGCACGCAGATCGCGGATGGCGAGCCGCCAGGCATTGCTCATGCGGCGGCGCTATCCCTGACGATGCGGCCGTCGGCCAGCTCGATCACGCGGCCACAACGGGCGGCCAGGGTCGGATCGTGGGTGATGACGAACAGGGTCGCGCCCGTCTCGGCATGGCGGGCGAACAGCAGGTCCATGATCGCGTGTCCGGTCGCGCCGTCGAGATTGCCGGTCGGCTCGTCGGCGAAGAGCAAGGCGGGACGGGGCGCGATGGCGCGGGCGATGGCGACGCGCTGCTGCTCGCCGCCCGAAAGCTGGGCGGGGTAATGGCGCAGGCGATGGCCGAGGCCGACCGCCGTCAGCTCGGCTTCGGCGCGGGCGAAGGCCTCGCGCTCGCCTGCCAGTTCCAGCGGCACCGCGACATTCTCCAGCGCAGTCATGGTCGGCAGCAGGTGGAAGGCCTGCAGGATGATCCCGATCCGCCCACGCCGGGCGATGGCAAGTTGGTTTTCGTTGAGCGTATCGAAATCGAGGCCGGCGACCTTCGCGCTGCCTCCGCTCGGCCGCTCCATGCCGGACAGCAGGGCCATCAGCGAGGACTTGCCCGATCCCGAGGGGCCGAGGAGCGCCACGCTCTCGCCCGTCGTCACGGCCAGATCGATGCCGCGCAGGATTTCGGTGCGCGCAGGCGGACGGCCGAGCGCGAGCGTCAGATTGCGCGCGTCGATGACGATGCTATCGGATGCTGCCGATGAAGGAGAAGCGGATGAAGCCACGGTCTTCCGGATATGGTGCGATCCGGGCACTTGTCCATTGCTTCGCTTTCCTTTTCGTGACGCCGGTGTTCGCGCAAGGGCCGCTGATCTGGGCGCTGGGCGATAGCCTGACCGCCGGCTACGGTCTGCCGCCGGCGCAGGGCTTCACCGTCCGGCTGGAGCAGGCGCTGAGAAAAAGCGGTATTCCCGCAACCGTGAGAAATGGCGGCATCGCCGGAGACACCGCCGCACAGGGCCGGGCGAGGCTCGCCTGGGGGTTGCGCGGGCTGGGGGTGAAGCCCGATCTCGTGATCGTCGAACTCGGCGCCAACGACATGCTGCGTGGCCTTCCGCCGTCGGCCACCGAGAAGAATCTCGATCTTGTGCTGGCCGAGCTTCATCGGCGGAAGATCCGGATGCTGGTGGTCGGCATGAAGGCGGCGCCCAATCTCGGTGCCGATTATGCCCGTACCTTCGAGGCGATGTATCCGCGCCTCGCCGATCGCTATCGGGCGCCGCTCTACCCCTTCTTTCTCGATGGGGTCGCCGGCCATCCGGGCCTGATTCAGGCGGACGGGCGCCATCCCAACGCGCAGGGCGTGGACATCATCGTGGCGAAGATCCTGCCGGCGGTGCGCCGGTCATTGCCTCGCTGAACGGCCCTTGCGCCGCTGCCCGATCGGTCCGCGCGAATGCCTTGGTCAGAAGGATGAAGGACAGGCCGGTCGTCGGAATAGCGATCAGCCAGCCGATGTCCACGCCGCCCAGCGAGCCCGTGAACCAGCCCTTGAACGCGCCGAAGCTCAGGAAGGGAAGCTGCACCGCGATGCCGATTGCGTAGGCGCCGATCGCGGCCGGTGAGACCCGTCCGTAGATGCCTCCATCCTTCGCGAAGAGCGAGGCCATGTCGTATCGCCCGTGCTTGAGCAGGTAGAAATCGACCAGGTTGATCGTCGCCCACGGCGCGAGCACGATCATCAGCGCGACGACGAAACCGATGAAGCCGGCGACGAACCCGGTCGCCAGCACTGCGACGCTCACCGACCCGGCCAGTACGATGCCCGACAGAAGGATGCGGGCCATCCGCGCCGGGTGCCAGCGAGCGGCAAAGGTCTGCCCCATCGTGATCAGCGAGAGGGTGGCGCCATAATTGTTGAGCGCGTTATGGCTGATGATGTTTAGCACGAACAGCAGCATCACCACCGGGCCGACGATGCCGGTGACGGTCGAGACGGTCGTCATCGCGTCAGCCCCGTGCGCCGCACCGGCCACCGCCAGCGCGCCGAACAGGAAGGAGCCGGAGGCGCCCAGCACCGATCCGCAATAGCTCGCCCAGAAAGGCCGCGCGAAGCCGACACCCTCCGGCAGGTAGCGCGAATAGTCCGACGTGTAGCAGGCGTAGGAGATCTGCCAGACGGCGGCGAGCGAGAAGGTGGAGAACCAGCCGATCGCGGTGATGCTGCCGGCGTGCCAGGCGGGCGCGGGCATCTTGTGCACGATGATTGCCAGCGCGACGATCAGCACGGCGCCCATCGCCCACATACCGATCCGGTTGAGCAGGTGGATGACGTCGTAGCCGAGGATACCGATACCCGCCGCCGCCATGGCCGCCGCGATCGCCGCGATGCTCATCGGGACGGCGGGAACGAGGCCGACGATCGACTTTCCGGCAAGGACGATGTTGGAGATGAAGAAGCCGATGTAGAGCAACGCGGCAACGATCACGATCACCAGCGCGCCGTAGCGGCCGAACTGGCCCCGGCTCTGGATCATCTGCGGCAGGCCGAGGCGCGGCCCCTGCGCCGAGCAGGCGGCAAGGAAAATGCCGCCCACCGCGTGTCCGAGGATGATGGCGCTCGCCGCGCCGATAAGGGGAAGGCCGAAATCCTGCACCGCCATCGCGCCGGTCACGATCGGCAGGGGAGCGATGTTGGTGGTGAACCACAAGGTGAAGAGGTCGCGGACGTGGCCATGCCGTCTGGAAGCGGGAACGGCCTCGATGCTGCTGGATTCGACCCATTGGCCGCCATCCTGATCCGCCGCCATGCAAGTCCCCCTTGTGCCCGCTTCAAGGTTGTATACAATAAGACGATATTTGATTCTTGCAACCGTGGAATCGCCGTTGCCTACGGTGTCTCCCCGGCCCGGATCAGGAGGTCTATGGCATGAAATTCTCGCTGTTCCTGCACATGGAGCGCTATGACGAGACGGTGTCGCATCGCCGGCTCTACGAGGAGTTGCTGGCGCTGTGCGATCTTGCCGAGGAGGGCGGACTCCACAAGGTCTGGATCGGCGAGCATCATGCGATGGAATACACCATCTCGCCCAACCCGATCGCGCTGCTGTCGGCGGTGGCGGAGCGGACCAGGAACATCCGCCTCGGCGCCGGCACCTTCATCGCGCCCTTCTGGCACCCGATCCGGCTGGCGGGTGAGGCCGCGATGCTCGACGTGATCAGCAACGGCCGCGCCGAGATCGGTCTGGCGCGCGGTGCCTATCAGTTCGAGTTCGACCGGATGCTGGGCGGCGAATCCGCCAATGCCGGCGGCAAGTATCTGCGCGAGATGGTGCCGGTCGTGAAGAAGCTGTGGGAGGGCGACTACGCGCATGAGGGCGAGATCTGGCAGTTCCCGGTCTCGACCAGCGTGCCCAAACCCGTCCAGCAGCCGGCACCGACCGTCTGGATCGCCGCGCGCGATCCGGATTCGCACAATTTCGCCGTCGCCAACGGATGCAGCGTGATGGTGACGCCGCTTTTCAAGGGCGATGCCGAGGTCGCCGATCTCGTCCGCAAGTTCGAGGACGCGTGCACCGCCAACCCCACGGTCGATCGGCCGCAACTGATGGTGCTGCAGCACGCCCACGTCCACACCGGAGACGACGACTGGCAGCGCGCGGCCGAAGGAATCTCCTTCTTCTATCGCGCCTTCGGCACCTGGGCGGGCAACAGGAAGCCGCCGGTCAACGGCTTCCACAAGGACGTGCCGCCGCTCGACACCGAAAAGTTCCCCGATCTCGCGCCCGATGCGGTTCGCCGCAACATGATGATCGGCAAGCCCGAAGAGATCATCGCGCGCCTGAAGAGCTACGAGGCGATGGGCGTCGACGAATACAGCATCTGGGTCGATAACAGCCTGACCTTCGAGGAGAAGCGGGATTCGATCCGCCTCTTCGTCGATCATGTCGCCCCCGCTTTCGCGTGAGGTTCTGATGCCCAAGGCCTATTGGATCGCCCGCGTCGACGTGACCGACCCGGATCGCTACGCCGACTATATGACGCTGGGGCCGGTGGCGCTGATCGGCAATGGCGGGCGCCTGCTGTCGCGCGGAGGGCGTGCAGTCGCGCTGGAAGGGGGCGAGCCACGCCAGCGCAACGTCGTGATCGAGTTCGACAGCATGGAGGCGGCGCTCGCCTGCCACGATTCCCCCGAGTATCGCGCGGCGCGCGAGAAGCGGGCGGGCGCGGCCGAGGTGGAAATCCTGATCGTGGAAGGGTTGGACTGATGGCGGCGGACCGCGAGCGCAGCGAGGCCTTCGAGCGGGGCCTCGCGACCCGCCGCGAGGTGCTGGGCGATGCCTATGTCGACAAGGCGCTGAATGCAGCGGACGATTTCGGCTGGGCGATGCAGCAGCTCACCACGGAAAGCTGCTGGGACGCGATCTGGAACCGGCCGGGGCTCGATCGTCGTAGCCGCAGCATCCTCAACCTCGGCATGCTGGCGGCGCTCAATCGGCCGCACGAGTTCAAGGCGCATATCCGCGGTGCGCTCTCCAACGGCCTCAACCGCGCCGAGATTCAGGAGATCCTGCTCCAGATCGCGGTCTATGTCGGCATCCCGGCGGGCGTCGACAGCTTTCGCCTGGCGCGCGAGGTGTTCGCCGAGATCGATCCGGGCTGACGCCGATCAGAGGCCGCCCATCATCACGTATTTCAGCTCGACATACTCCTCGATGCCGTGCCGCGATCCCTCGCGGCCCATGCCGGACGCCTTGATGCCGCCGAACGGCGCTACCTCGGTCGAGATGGCGGCATCGTTCAGGCCGACCATGCCGTATTCGAGTGCCCCGGCGACACGCATCGCGCGGCCGATGTCGCGCGTGTAGAGATAGGCGGCGAGGCCGAATTCGGTGTCGTTGGCCATGCGGACGGCCTCCGCCTCGTCGGTGAAGCGGATCACGGCGGCGAGCGGGCCGAACGTCTCCTCGCGCGCGACGAGGGCTCCGGGGGACACGTCGGCGACCAGGGTGGGGCGGTAGAAGAGGCCTTCGGGGCGTTCGCCGCCTGTCACCAGCCGTCCGCCATGGGCCAGCGCATCGGCGATGTGTTGTTCGACTTTGGCGACGGCTTTCGCATTGATTAGCGGGCCGGTGGTAACCCTGGCCCCGGTGCCCGGCCCGACGACCAGCGCCTCGATCCTCGCCTTAAGCCGCTCGACGAAGATGTCGTATATGCCGTCCTGCACGAGGAAGCGATTGACGCAGACACAGGTCTGGCCGGCATTGCGGAACTTGCCGAGCATCGCGCCGTCGATCGCGGCATCCAGATCGGCATCGTCGAACAGGAGAAAGGGGGCATTGCCGCCCAGTTCCAGCGAGAGCCGCTTCAGCGTCGGTGCCGACTGCGCGTAGAGCATCCGCCCGACCGGGGTGGAGCCGGTGAAGGAGAGCTTGCGGACCTCGGCACTCTCCATCAGCGCCCCGCCGATCGCGGCGGCATCGCCGGTGACGACGTTCAGTACGCCTGCCGGCACACCGGCT
>BACX01000821.1 GCA_000333335.1 Sphingomonas-like bacterium B12
GTGCTGGCCGACTTCGTGGTGACGATCGGATCCCTGTCCTTCGTCATCTCCCAGATACGCTTGATCGCGTGCTGGGGCATGATCTCGTGATCGGAAGCCGGGGAAAGCCAGTCTCCACCTCGCTGAACCCAGCCAACGGCCAGGCCTGGGCCGAACTGCCCGATGCCGGCGAAGCCGACGTCGATCGCGCCGTCCGCGCCGCGCAGGCCGCGTTTCGAGCAGCCCGCTTGGCGCAACCTGCCCGCCGGCGCACGCGGCAAGATGCTGCGCAGGCTCGGCGATCTGGTCGAACAGAATCGCGAGCGGCTGGCGGTGCTGGAGACGCGCGACAACGGCAAGCTGATCCGCGAGACGCGTGGCCAGCTCGGCTACCTGCCCGAATTCTTCCACTATGCCGCCGGCCTCGCCGACAAGGTGGAAGGCAGCACGCTGCCGATCGACAAGGCGGACATGTTCGCCTTCACCCGGCCCGAGCCGCTGGGCGTGGTCGCCGCGATCATCCCTTGGAACAGCCCGCTCTACCTGACCGCCATCAAGCTCGCCCCGGCGCTGGCCGCCGGCAACGCGATCGTGATCAAGCCGTCCGAACATGCCTCCGCCAGCATCCTCGAACTTGCGCGGCTGGCCGGCGAGGCGGGCTTCCCGGCCGGCATCGTCAACGTCGTCACCGGCCTCGGCCCGACGGCGGGCGCGGCGCTGACGAAGCACCCACTGATCCGCCGCATCGCCTTCACCGGCGGCCCCGAGACGGCGCGCCACGTCGTGCGCGCCAGCGCCGAAAATTTCGCGCAGCTCTCGCTCGAACTCGGCGGCAAGTCCGCCAACATCGTGTTCGACGACGCCGAGTTGGAGAGCGCGGTGAACGGCGTGGTCGCCGGCATCTTCGCCGCATCGGGCCAGAGCTGCGTGGCCGGCGCCCGGCTGCTTGTGGAAGACGGCATATACGACCGCTTCGTCGCCGCGCTGACCGAGCGCATGGCGCGCATCCGCATCGGCGACCCGATCGATCCGGAATCGGACATGGGGCCGATGGCCACCGAAGCGCAGCTCGGCGTGGTCGAGCGCATGGTCGCCGAGGCGAAGGCGGAAGGCGCGACCGTGCTGGCCGGCGCCCGGCGCCCCGCCGGCCACGACGCGGGCTGGTATTACGAGCCGACCTTGCTCTCCTGCCCCAGCGCCGATCTCAACGTGGTGCGCAACGAGGTGTTCGGCCCGGTCGCCGCGATCCTGCGCTTCAAGGGCGAGGCGCAGGCCGTCGCCATGGCCAACGACAGTGCCTATGCGCTCGCCGCCGGCATCTGGACCCGCGACATCGCGCGCGGCCACCGCATGGCCCGCGACGTGCGCGCCGGCATCGTCTGGGTGAACACCTACCGCGCCGTCTCCGCCATGGCGCCGATCGGTGGCTTCGGCCTCAGCGGCTATGGGCGCGAGGGCGGGATCGAGTCGGTGCTCGACTACACCGCGCTCAAGACCGTGTGGATCAACCTGTCGGAACAACCGATGGGCGATCCCTTCGTGATGCGCTGAGGCGCGCCATGGAGATCGGCCCGATCGATGGCGCGCTCTTCCGCCGCGCCATGGCATCCTTCGCGTCCGGCGTGACGGTGATCACCACCTTCACGGAGGATGGAGCGGTCGCCGGCCTCACCGCCAGCGCGTTCAGTTCGCTGTCTCTCGATCCGCCGCTGGTGCTGGTCTGCCCGGCGCTGACCTCGCGGACGCTGCCGCACATCCTCGCGCGCGGGCAGTTCGCGATCCATATCCTGGCGGACGGACAATCCGGCCTCGCCACCACCTTCGCGCGCAGCGGCGCGGCTCTGAGCGGCATCGACTGGACGCGCAGCCCGCTCGGCAACCCGTTGCTGGAAGGCGCCGCCTGCATCATCGAGTGCAGCCTGTGGGCCAATCACGACGGCGGCGATCATGCCATCCTCGTCGGCCAGGTGCAGGCGATCGACCTGCCGGAGCCGGCTGTCGGCACCCTTCTCTACCATCGCGGCGCGCTGACCGACCTGCCCGCCCCTGCCTTGGGCTGATCGATGATCCGCGACCTCCCCTGCTTCCGCAACAAGGCCTTCGTCGATGGCGCATGGCTGACGGCGAGATCGCAGGCGGTGAT
>BACX01000820.1 GCA_000333335.1 Sphingomonas-like bacterium B12
ATTCATTCCCATTTTCAGAAATAAGGAGGCAAAAATGTTCATATATGAATTGGAATTATTTGTTTTCTTATTAGGCCGAGATGCGCCGCGTGCGGCTGCTGGAGATGGCGGACGCGATGGATATGTTCTGCCAAGGGTTGGTTTGCGCATTCACAGTTCTCCGCAAGAATTGATTGGCTCCAATTCTTGGAGTGGTGAATGCGTACCGGCGCGCATCTACCGCCTCTCCTTCTCGGGCGAGCTGGCCTATGAGATGAGCGTCCCCGCCAACCATGGCGACGCGCTGATCCGCCATCTGTTCGACGTCGGCCGCGCCTTTGACGCCGTGCCCTACGGCACCGAGGCGCTGGGCGTGATGCGGATCGAGAAGGGCCATCCCGCCGGCAACGAGCTGAACGGCACGACGACCGCCGCCGATCTCGGCATGGGCCGGATGATGTCGAAGAAGAAGGACTATATCGGCCGGGTCATGGCGGCACGGCCTGGCATCGCCGATCCGATGCGGCCGACGCTGGTCGGGCTGAAACCGGTCGATCCCGCGCAGAAGATCCGGGCCGGTGCGCATCTGCTTGGCGTCGAAGCTCCGCGCACCGCCGCGCATGACGAGGGCTACGTCACCTCAGCCTGCTGGTCCCCCGCGCTCGGCCACGCCATCGCGCTCGGCCTGCTGATCGACGGGCCGAACCGCCATGGCGAGCGCATCGCCGTCCACGATCCGGTGCGCGGTGCCGACGTTGAGGCGGAGATCTGCAACCCCGTCTTCGTCGATCCCGAAGGAGTACGCGTCCGTGGCTGACGGCCTCAATATGCAGACGCGCGACGGGCTGGGAATCGCCAGCGTCATGGCGCGCAAGGGCGTCGATGCCGCCGCGATCGGCGCAGTGCTCGGCAGCGACATGCCCACCAGGCCGAGCGCGGTCTTCACCAATGTGCGCACCGTGATCGGCACCGGCCCCGGTACGTGGCTGCTGATCGACGAAGGCGCGGCACCCGATTTCGCCGAGACGCTGGCGGAGCAGCTCGCTGGCCTCGCCTCGGTATCGGATCAGTCGAGCGGCTACACTGTCGTGCGACTGTCCGGCCCCGACGCCCGCACGCTGATGCGGCGCGGTGCCGCGATCGATATCGATCCGTCCGTGTTCGGCCCCGGATCGGCGGCAACCACGGTGATCGCGCATATCGGCGTCATCTTCTGGCAGATCGATGATCAGCCCACCTATGACGTGGCGACCTTCCGCAGCTATGCGGGCAGCTTCCGCCACTGGCTCGATCTCGGCGTCGCGGCGCTCTGATCTTCACCCGTTTGCCCACGAGGACATGATGACCGCCGCCTATCTGCTCACCCTCTCCTGCCCGAACCAGCCCGGCATCGTCACGCGCGTCACCGCTGCGCTGTTCCACCACGGCGCCGACATCAAGGAAGCGCACCAGTTCGACGATGTCGAGACCGGCCGCTTCTTCATGCGGATCGTGGCGACTTTGCCATCTCCTGCTTCTGCGGAGTCCTTCCGCGAGGGTTTCGGTGCGCTGGCCGAGGGGCTGGCGCTGGACTGGTCCTTCCGCCCGCGCGACGAACAGCGCAAGGTGCTGATCCTCGCATCCAAGTTCGATCATTGCCTGGTCGATCTGCTCTACCGCAACCGCATCGGCGAGCTGGCCATGGAGGTGGTCGGCATCGTCTCAAACCATCCGCGCGAAACCTATGCGAGCAGTGATTTCGGAACGATCCCGTTCCACCACCTGCCGATCACCAAGGATACCAAGCCGGCACAGGAAGCGCGGATCAAGGCGATCGTCGATGAAAGCGGAGCCGAACTGGTGGTCCTCGCCCGCTACATGCAGATCCTGTCGGACGATCTGGCGAGCTTCCTCTCGGGCCGCTGCATCAACATCCACCACAGCTTCCTACCGGGCTTCAAGGGCGCCAAGCCTTATCATCAGGCGCACGCGCGCGGCGTGAAGCTGATCGGTGCGACCGCCCACTATGTCACCGCCGATCTCGACGAAGGCCCTATCATCGAGCAGGATGTCGAGCGGATCAGCCACCACGACAGCCCCGAAGACCTCGTCCGCAAGGGACGCGACATCGAACGGCGGGTGCTGGCCCGCGCGGTCGCCTTCCATCTCGACGGCCGCGCGCTCGCCAACGGGCACAAGACCGTCGTCTTCCGGGATTGATCGGATGGCGGCGCTGATCGACGGAGCGGGGATCGCGGCCGGCGTACGCCAGCGCGTTGCTGACGAGGCCGTGCGGCTGGCGAGACAGGGCATCGTCCCCGGCCTCGCCGTGGTGCTTGTCGGCGAGGATCCGGCGAGCCAGATCTACGTCCGCTCCAAGATCCGCCAGACGAAGGCGGCCGGCCTCGCCTCGTTCGAACATCGCCTGCCCGCCACCGCCACGCAGGAGGAATTGCTCGATCTGGTCCGCTCGCTCAATACGGACGACCGCGTGGACGGCATCCTCGTCCAGCTGCCCTTGCCTCGTCACATCGATTCCGATCGCGTGCTGGATGCGATCGATCCGCTGAAGGACGTGGATGGCTTCCATCCGGTCAACGTCGGCCGGCTTTCGTCCGGCACCGGCGGGCTGATCCCCTGCACCCCGCTCGGCTGCATGATGCTGCTCGATACCGTGGTGGACGACTATCGCGGGCTGAAGGCGGTGGTGATCGGCAAGTCCAACATCGTCGGCAAGCCGGTGGCGATGCTACTGCTCGAACGCGAATGCACCGTCACCGTCACCCACATCGCCACCCGCAACCTGCCCGACATCGTGCGGACCGCCGACATCCTGGTCGTCGCGGCCGGCGCACCGGGGCTGGTGCGCGGCGACTGGATCAGGCCCGGCGCGATCGTGATCGACGTCGGCATCAACCGCATCCCCGATGGCGAGGGCAGCCGCATCGTCGGCGACGTCGCGTTCGACGAGATGGGTCATGCCGGCGCGATTACGCCCGTTCCCGGCGGCGTCGGCCCGATGACGATCGCCTGCCTGCTGGAGAATACCGTGCGCGCGGCCGAGCGCAGGCGCGCCGTTGCAGGTGACTTTCAGCCCGTCCCCGCCTAGGTTCTGCGGATACACCGGCAATCGAGGGCCTTAGTCATTCCCCCCCGCACGCAGACCGCAGAGACCGAAGACGAACTGGCGACCGGATCGGCCGCGCCGGCCGTGCCCGAGCGCAGCCTCGAGAAAGCGCTCGGCAACCAAATCCGCACGATTCGGCGTCAGCACGACCTTTCGGTCGCCGATCTCGCCAGCGCGGCGGGCATCTCCAACGGCATGCTCTCCAAGATCGAGAATGGCGGCATCTCGCCCTCTCTCTCCACGCTGCAGGCGATTTCGGGGGTGCTGCAGATACCCCTCTCCTCGCTGTTCGCCTCGTTCGAGGAGCGGCAGGACTGCTCCTACGTGCCCGCCGGCCAAGGACTGAGCATCGAGCGGCGCGGCACCAAGGTCGGCCATGTCTACCAGCTTCTTGGCCATGTGCTGCGCGGCGACGTGGCGGTGGAGCCCTATCTGATCACGTTGCGCGAGAATGCCGCGCCGCACACCAGCTTCCGCCATTCGGGCGTCGAGTTCCTCTACATGCTGAAGGGCGACGTCCATTACCGCCACGGCTCGGAAGTCTATCACCTGACGCCGGGCGACGCCCTGTTGTTCGACAGCGCCGCGCAGCATGGTCCGGAAAAACTGAGCGATCAGGAGACGAGCTACCTGTCGGTGATCGTCTATCCGCGCACCGAAACCTGATATTTCTTCATAAGAAAAACTTGTTCCCATAGATTGACGATTCGAGACCCTCCCCATAAGACGGTGGAAACCCGATCACGGAAGGTTTCCCCCCGAAATGTGCGGAATCGTCGGACTGTTTCTGAAGGACAAGGCGCTGGAGCCGCAGCTCGGATCGCTGCTCGCCGGCATGCTCGAGGTGATGACCGATCGCGGGCCGGACAGCGCCGGTTTCGCCGTCTATGGCGGCGGCACCGCCGATCATGTGAAGCTCACCGTGCGCGGATCGGGGCTGGACCGGATCGTCAGCCAGTTCGGCAAGGCGGTGACGGTGACGGTGCGTGACACCCATGCCGTCCTCTCCGTGCCGGTCGATCTGGAGGAGCGGGTGCGTGGGCAGCTCGCCACCGAGCGGCCCGATCTCGTGGTGATCGGCACCGGCCAGCGGATCGAACTCTACAAGGAGGTCGGCCTCCCGGCGGATGTCGCCACGCGGTTCGGCTTGGCCGGCATGAGCGGCACGCACGGCATCGGCCACACCCGCATGGCGACCGAGAGCGCCGTCACCACCGACGGCGCCCACCCCTTCTCCACAGGCGCGGACCAGTGCCTCGTCCATAACGGCTCGCTCTCCAACCACCGCTCGCTGCGCCGGATGCTGGAGCCGCAGGGCATCCAGTTCGCCACCGACAACGACAGCGAGGTGGCGGCCGGCTACCTGAGCTGGAAGCTGCGCGAGGGCGCCACTTTGGCCGAAGCGCTCGAAGCGAGCCTCGACGATCTCGACGGCTTCTTCACCTTCGTGGTCGGCACCGAGAGCGGCTTCGCGGTGGTGCGCGATCCGATCTCCTGCAAGCCCGCCGTCATGGCCGAGACAGACCAATATGTCGCCTTCGGCTCCGAATATCGCGCGCTGGTCGGCCTGCCGGGCATCGAAAACGCCCGCGTCTTCGAGCCGGAACCCGCCCGCGTCTATGCCTGGGAGCGCAACTGATGCCTGTTGTTGACCTCGCCACCTCCACCAAGCGTGAACTGAACCAGCAGCTTCACGCGCTGGCCGCCAACACCAACGAGACTTTGTGGCGCGTCGAGAACCCGCAGGGACAGCACGCGCTGGCGGTCGGTCTCGACAGCCCCGTCACCGTCGAGATCGCCGGCCATGCGGGCTATTACTGCGCCGGCATGAACAGCCAAGCGACCATCGTGGTCGAGGGCAATGCCGGCGTCGGCGTCGCCGAGAACATGATGTCCGGCAAGGTGCATGTGAAGGGCGATGCCAGCCAGTCGGCCGGCGCCACCGCGCATGGCGGCCTGCTGGTGATTGACGGCGACGCCTCGGCGCGCTGCGGCATCTCGATGAAGGGCATCGACATCGTCGTGAAAGGCTCGATCGGGCCGATGAGCGCCTTCATGGGCCAGTCCGGCAACCTCGTCGTGCTGGGCGATGCCGGCGATGCGCTGGGCGACTCGATCTACGAGGCCAAGCTGTTCGTGCGCGGCGCGGTGAAGAGCCTCGGCGCCGATTGCATCGAGAAGGAATTGCGCGACGAGCACAAGGCGGACCTGCGCCGCCTGCTCGACGAGGCCGGCCTGCCGGACGTCCAGCCGGACGAGTTCAAGCGCTACGGCTCCGCCCGCACGCTCTACAATTTCCACGTCGACAACGCCGCGGCCTACTGAGGACCATTCCATGGATTTGGCGAACATCCCGCAGACCCTGCCGCGCCAGTCGGCGACCTTCGATCCCCACACCCTGTCCGAAATCCGCCGCGCGGCGGCGACCGGCATCTACGACATTCGCGGCGCCGGCACGAAGCGCGCGCTGCCGCATTTCGACGACCTGCTGTTCCTCGGCGCCTCGATCTCGCGTTACCCGCTGGAGGGCTATCGCGAGAAGTGCGCGACCGACGTGTGGCTCGGCACCCGCTTCGCCAAGAAGCCGATCCACCTGAAGATACCGGTCACCATCGCGGGCATGAGCTTCGGCTCGCTGTCGGCGCAGGCGAAGGAAGCGCTGGGCCGCGGCGCGGGTGCGGCGGGTACGTCCACCACCACCGGCGACGGCGGCATGACGCCGGAGGAGCGCGGCCAGTCCAAGACGCTGGTCTATCAGTATCTCCCGTCGCGCTACGGCATGAACCCGGACGATCTGCGCAAGGCGGATGCGATCGAGGTGGTGATCGGCCAGGGCGCCAAGCCCGGCGGCGGCGGCATGCTGCTCGGCCAGAAGATCTCCGATCGCGTCGCGGCGATGCGCAACCTGCCCAAGGGGATCGACCAGCGCTCCGCCTGCCGCCACCCCGACTGGACCGGACCGGACGACCTCGAGATCAAGATCGAGGAATTGCGCGAGATCACCGACTGGGAAAAGCCGATCTACGTCAAGGTCGGTGCCACGCGGCCCTATTACGACGTCGCGCTGGCAGTGAAGTCCGGCGCCGACGTGGTGGTGCTGGACGGCATGCAGGGCGGCACGGCGGCAACGCAGGACGTGTTCATCGAACATGTCGGCATTCCGATCCTCTCCGCCATCCGCCCGGCCGTGCAGGCGCTGCAGGATCTCGGCATGCACAGGAAGGTGCAGCTGATCGTCTCGGGCGGCATCCGCAACGGCGCGGACGTCGCCAAGGCTCTGGCGCTCGGCGCCGATGCGGTGGCGATCGGCACGGCGGCGCTCGTCGCGCTCGGCGACAACGATCCGGCGCTGGAGGCCGAGTATCAGAAGCTCGGCTCCACCGCCGGCGCCTATGACGACTGGCAGGAGGGCCGCGATCCGGCCGGCATCACCACGCAGGATCCGGAACTGGCTGCGCGGCTCGATCCGGTGGCGGCGGGGCGCCGCCTCGCCAATTATCTCGCGGTGCTGACGCTGGAGGCGCAGACGATCGCGCGCGCCTGCGGCAAGAGCCATCTCCACAATCTCGAACCCGAGGATCTGGTGGCGCTGACCATCGAGGCCGCCGCCATGGCGCGCGTGCCGCTGGCGGGCACTGGCTGGATACCGGGGCAAGGCACCTTCTAAGCTACGCGTACCACCCAGACTCCCCTTCGCAGGCAGGACGAGTTTCACGAGGCGCGGCAGGTTCAAGAGGACCGCCGCCCCTCACCGGGCAAGGACATCGACCATGACCATCGATCTCGCGGACGTCGCCCAGAAGAAGGGCATCAAATATTTCCTGATCTCCTACACCGATCTGTTCGGCAGCCAGCGCGCCAAGCTGGTGCCGGCGGCCGCGATCGGCGGCATGCAGAAAGCCGGCGCGGGCTTCGCCGGCTTCGCCACTTGGCTGGACATGACGCCGGCCGATCCGGACCTGTTCGCCAAGCCCGATCCGGAAAGCCTGATCCAGCTGCCCTGGAAGCCGGAAGTGGGCTGGCTCGCCGCCGATCTCTGGATGAACGACGCGCCCGTCGAAGCCTCGCCTCGCAACGCGCTCAAGGCGCAAATCGCGCGCGCCGCCGAGCAGGGCCTGCAGATGAAGACCGGCGTGGAGTGCGAGTTCTTCCTCATCTCGCCGGACGGCTCGGGCATCGCCGATTCCGCCGACACACAGGCGAAGCCCTGCTACGACCAGCAGGCGCTGATGCGCCGCTACGAGGTGATCACCGAGATTTGCGACTGCATGCTCGCGCTCGGCTGGAAGCCGTACCAGAACGACCATGAGGACGCGAACGGCCAGTTTGAGATGAACTGGGAATATGACGATGCGCTCGTCACCGCCGATCGCCAGGCCTTCTTCAAATATATGGTCAAGAGCATCGCCGAGAAGCACGGCCTGCGCGCGACCTTCATGCCCAAGCCCTTCGTCCATCTGACCGGCAATGGCTGCCACATGCACGTCTCCGTCTGGAAGGGCACCGAGAACGCCTTCGTCGGCACGGACGGCGGCCTCTCCCCGCTGGGCCTCAGCTTCATCGGCGGCGTGATCCATTCGGCCGACGCGATGGCCGCGATCACCAACCCGACCGTCAACAGCTACAAGCGGATCAACGCGCCGCGCACCCTCTCGGGCGCGACATGGGCGCCCAATTCGGTGACGTGGACGGGCAACAACCGCACCCACATGATCCGCGTGCCGGAAGGCGACCGCTTCGAGCTGCGTCTCGCCGATGGTGCCGCCAACCCGTACATGATGGCGGCAGCGACGTTGGCAGCAGGCTTGGACGGCATCGAAAACGGCCGCGATCCGGGGCCGCGCCTCGACATCAACATGTATACCGAGGGCCATACGGTCGCCGACGCCAAGAAGCTGCCGCTCAACCTTCTCGACGCGCTGCGCGCGCTGGAGGGGTCGGCCGTGCTGAAGGATGCGCTCGGCCCGCTGGTGCCGGCCTATCTCAAGCTGAAGCATGGCGAGTGGAACGATTATGCCCGCCACCTGACCCAATGGGAGCGCGACACCACGCTCGACTGCTGAGGTCCGCCCAATGTCCGCGTCCGTGCCATCCCCCTCATCCGGCACGGGCGCGGGCGCTTAATTGGCGAGGATTCCCAGAGCCTTAGCCAATGGGTCCAGCGCCGAGCCGTAACGCCGCCATTTCTCAACCGAGTTCCGGTGGATCGGCTGGCGCACCTGTACGGCGCTCGCGCTGGACACGCTCCCGCCACTCCCATGGAAGGCGAGGCAGGCCGGATCCCACGCAAGCCCGCAATAATCGAGCAGTTTTCGTGTGTTGGCTTCCGGACCTTCGACCAGATCCTCGTAGCGCAACGTCAGCATCCGGGGGCCGAGCGTCGACTGCCAGTGTGCCATCAGGCCGTGCCAGGCGACCATGTAGCGTCCGAGTTCGCGCAGATCGTAGCTGAACGGATAGGCCTGCGCGAACAGAGTCGAGAACATCGCGAAACCGTTGGCCATCGGATCGCGCGTCACCAGCACGATCCTCGCCCCCGGCAGCGCACGCGCGATCAGCCCGGCGTAGAGGCCATTGACCGGTAGTTTGTCCGTGAAGCGCGGCGTCCGTCCCGCTCGCATGCCGACATGATCGCGATACGCTTGCGCAAGCGTTTCGGGCGGCACGGCCAGCGAGCGCGCGACGAACTCTTCCTTGCTGGAAACCGGCCCAGTCGTCGCCACGGCGGAGCGCGGGAAAGCATCGAGTTCCCCGCCGGCCGTCACGTCGGGGTGTGCCGCGAGGATGCGCTCGACCAGCGTCGTGCCGCTGCGGGGAAGGCCGACGATGAAGATCGGGGCAGTTACTTCCTCGCCGCTCCGCAGATCGAGCGAGGCCGCACCATGCTGCGCCGCGAGCGCCTCCATCGTCGCGATGTCGCCTGCGACATCATAGCGGAAGGTCGCCCGGCGCAGGCGTCCGCCCGCCTCGAAATGGTGGAAGGCATCCTCGAAGCGGCCGAGATCCTCCAGTTCCTTGCCGAGCGCGAAATGGAGCGGCACGTCGGCGAGCGTCGCCCTGCCCTCACGCTTCGCCAGCGCCGCCCGCAGTTCGCCGACATGGTTGCGCGTCTCGGTCTGGCGGCGCAGGCCGGCGCGGAGATAATACGCCTCGCCATCATCGGGCCGCAGCCGGATGACGGCATCGATGCTGCGCTCGGCTTCCTCGATCCGCCCGTTGGTGCGCTGCGCGGTCGCGAGATTGTAGAGGACGACAGGATCGCCGGGTACCAGCGCCGCCGCCTGCTCGAACAGCACCAGCGCCTCCTCTCCCGCATCGCAATGGGCGAAGACGGCGCCGAGTTGGAGCAGACCCGGCACATCCTTCGGAGAGCGCTCGACAGCGTCTCGTGCGGCCCGCAGCGCGCCGATGCTGTCGCCGGTCATCAAGCGATGATGTGCCAGGTGGATCAGCGGCGCCGGATCGCGATGTCCTTCCGCCGCCCGTTCGAAACAGGCCGAGGCGTCGGCGATCCCCAGCCTCGCCCCCATCCGGCCCAGCGCGAACCAGCCCGATGAGACGGCCGCGCCCCGTTCGAAGCACGCGCGCCAAACCGCCCGCGCCTCGTCGATACGGCGGACGGCGATCAGCGCTTCGATTGGGTTCAGGTCCGGCATCGTCTCATTTCGATGCCGGACCCTGCCCGGATCAGAAGTGATAGTGCAAGCCCACACCGACGGTGCGCGGGCGCTGCACGATCCGGCCGGTCCAGCTCGACGGCAGGTTCTGGCGGCCCACCGCGGCCGAATAGCCGACCTCGTTGGTGATGTTGTTGACGAACAGATCGGCGCTCCACGACTTGCCACTGTCCAGCGTGATCCGGCCGTTCATCGTGAAGGCGGACGGGATGATCCAGAAGCTGGTGTCGGCCGGATTGATCGCGCCCAGTTCCTTGCTGTGATAGGCGCCGTCGACGTGGAACGACAGGCTCCGCTCGCCCAGCGGCGTGGTGTAGTCGAGCGAGCCGTTGATCGTGTGCTTGGGCACGCCGGGCAATTTCGCGCCCTTCTGCAGCGTCAGATAGACGTAGGGCGCGGCACCCGTGATGAGGGAATAGACCGGGTAATCAGTCAGCGAGCTGGTCTTGCTCACCTTCGCATCGGTGTAGGTGTAGGCGAGCGAGGCGCTGAGCTTGCGGGTCAGCCGCGCGTGCAACTCGATCTCGCCGCCCTTTGATCGCGCCTGGTTGCCGTTGAACACGCCGCTTTCGTAGGAGGGCGTGCTGGTGGTGAACTGGAAGTTATCGAGGTTGATCAGGTAGAGATCGGCCGAATACTGGATCTTCCGGTCGAGCAGATTGCCCTTCACGCCGACTTCGTAGGTCTTGGCGAAATCGGGCTGGTAGGTCGTGTATTGCGGCAGCGAGCGGAAGTATCCGGCGATCGGAATGCCGTTGGCGCCGCCGCGACGGAAGCCTTCCGCATAGGTGGCGTAGAATTTCAGCCCCGGCGTCACGTCGTAGGAGGTGTTCACCTTCACGATGTGGTCGTTCACCTTGCTGGTGTTGTTGGCGACCGCGATGCCGAGGTGCGAAGGCTCGGTCACGCCGTCGCCGCACGACGCGCCGCAGAAGGGCGATTCCTGCACGAAGCCGCTGTCGAAGGTCTGCCAGAAGAAGCGGACGCCGCCGGTCACCTGCCACTTGGGCGTGATATGCCAGGTCAGCTCGCCGAACACCGCGCGATCCTTGAAGTTGGTGTGACGCGCGATGTAGTAGATCTGGTCGCCATTATCCGGGCTCTGGCTCGGCTGGCCGATATAGGTGCCGAAGTCTGCGATGCCGGGCGCGACCTGATTGTAGATGTTGCTGGTCTTCTGGTGCTGGAAATAGCCGCCGACGACATAATCGATCGGCAGATCCCAGTGCGACACGAGCCGCAGTTCCTGCGTGAAGGCGCGATCCTTGTTGTCGCTGGTCGTTACCGCAATGAAGCGCGGGTAATTGGCGTAATAGCTGATGAAGCCCTCGCGCCCGGTATAGCCGCCGTAATAGTTGGAGGTGTCCGACACGCCGGACGTCTTGTTGTCGTAGTAGGAGGTCACCGAGGTCAGCGTCGCCAGACCGAAATCGACGCTTGCGGTGCCGCTCACCAGATCGATCGAGTTCTCGTACGGCTCGAGGATCGGGAAGGTGCTCTCATACTTGCCGGCGCTGCGCGTCTCGTAAGCGCTGTTCGGAAGATCGATCGCGGTGCCGAAATCGACCGAGGTGCCGGTATAACCGGCGTTCATCGCCTGGATATCGTCCACCTTGGTGTTCTGGTGGGTGTAATCCAGCTCGAAATCGAAGCGATCGCTCGGTTTCCAGCGCAGTTCGGCGCGCACGAAGCTCTGGTTCGAGGTGTTGGTGTCCTTTTTCACCGGCCCGACGACCGGCGCGCTCGCCGGATCGGACGGGTTGGCGGAGACGACGCCGGCATGGACGGCGCCGCTCGTCCGCTCCAGCAGGTCGACATCGTCGATGAAGCCGCCCTGGTGATCGATGCCGCCAACCAGACGGACGGCCAGCGTATCGCCCAGCGGAATGTTGAGCACGCCGTCGAAGCTGCCATTGGGCTTGCCGGAATGTTCGGTGATGCCGCCGGTCGCGTTGAACTCGCCGGAGAGCTTGTCGAAGTTCGGGCGGTTCGGGATGAAGCGGATCGTGCCGCCCTCCGCGCCGCTGCCATAGAGCGTCCCCTGCGGTCCGCGCAGCACCTCGACGCGATCGATGTCCTTGAACACCATCGGGAAGAAGACCGGCACGTCGCCCAGATAGGTGGAGACCGACGACACGTTCTGCGGCGATCCGTCGCCGCCGCTCGGGCTGTCCGTACGCAGACCGCGCAGCGTGTAGTTGTTGGCGCCGCCGCGCGAGGCCGGGCCGGCATCGATCGTCACGAGGCCGGGCACCACCTGAGACAGGCTGTTGGCGCTGACGCCCGCCTTGGCGAGGTCCGCGCCGCGCACGGCGGTTATGTTGTAGGGGATCTGCTGGAGGTTCTGGCTGCGACGCTGCGCGGTGACGACGATCTCGCCGGGTTGCAGCGCGGTCGCAGCGGCTTCGGGAGCCGGCCCTGACTGGGCGAAGGCCGGAGCCGCGCCGGCCAGCAACATGAGCGCAGCCGCCGAAGCACCGCCGCGCAATCCGGTCCGGAATGGCATCGTTCGTGTGATCATGTCATTCCCCGCATGTTGGACNCAATAGACGAAACCGCCTTCAGGCTTTGCCAACTGGACCTCCCGATCCATTGATCGTAAGATTGTATTCAGTCTGACAACATGTCAACATAGTTTCCTGAGAGTGATCGACCGATTTCACGAAGGTGACGCAATCATGGCTATCGTTCGAAGAATGTGGGCTTTTCGGGCGATCGCCGCTTCCGCCTTGGCGCTGGGCGGTGCCACGATGGCTCAGGCGATGGCGCGAAACTTCGACGAAAGTTGTCGCACGCTGAGCGGCAGAACCATCGCCGGAGCGACCATCGGCGCGACCTCTTCGGAACAGGGTCGATTCGCGGGCGGCGACCAGAGCTTCACCGACCTCCCCGCCTTCTGCCGCGTGCAGGCGCGGATCGCGCGGCCGGACGGCGGATATATCGAACTGGAGGTCTGGCTCCCCGAAACTTGGAACGGCCGCTACCTGCAGGCCGGCAATAGCGGCTTCGCGGGATCGATCGCCTATCGCGGCCTCGCCACGGGCGTGCGCGACGGGTTCGCGGTGGCCAATTCGGATGGCGGGCACCAGTCGGTCGGCTCAGACATGCGCTGGGCGATCGACCGGCCCGGCCGCGTCGCCGATTTCGGCCATCTCGCGCTCCACGACATCGCCATCGCCGCCAAGGCGATCGTGACCCGTTATTATGGCCGCGCCGCCGCGCACGCCTATTTCGCCGGCTGCTCCGATGGCGGGCGCGAGGCGCTGATGTCGTTGCAGCGCTATCCCGATCAGTTCGACGGCTGGCTGGTCGGCGCGCCGGAGAACGACTTCACGGGCGAACTCACCGCCGAACTGGTGCTGGCGCAAGCGAGCCGGGGCCGCTTCGGCAGCATCACGCAAACGCAGCTCGATGCCATTTCGAAGCTGGCGCTGGCGCATTGCGACGCGCTGGACGGTACCGAGGACGGCGTGATCGAGGATCCGCGCCGCTGCGGCTCCAGCCTCGCCCTCCTGGCCTGCAACGGCCAGACTGGCACGGCCTGCCTCGATCCCGGCCAGATCGCCGCAATCGATCGCGCGCGTAAGGATTGGCGCGATCCATCCGGCACGCCGGACATTCCCGGTCTCGCCTGGTCGATCGGGACGGAGGCGGCACCCGGCCAGTGGACCGGCTGGATGTCGCATATCGCAGGCGCCAGCATCGGCGGGCACGAGGATTATGCCCAGCAGTTCTTCGGCACTTTCCTGCACCGCGACGCCGCGCTCGATCTCGCCACGCTCGATCCCGGCGACGCCTGGCGCGACGCGCGGCAGAAGACTTCGGCGGACGTCGACGCGATCGATCCGGATCTGAGCCGCCAGCGCGCCCTGCACCGCAAGGTGATCCAATATCATGGCTGGGCCGATGTCGGCATTCCGGCGCAATTCACGCTGGCTTATTATGGGGCCGTGCAGAAGGCGATGGGCGGATCGGTCGAGGATTTCTACCGGCTGTTCATGGTGCCGGGCATGGGTCATTGCGGGGGCGGCACGGGCGCCAACGCCTTCGGTGGGTTCGGCGATCTCTCGACGCCGTTCGAGCCGGATCGCAACCTGCTGGCCGCGCTGGTCCGCTGGGTGGAACGGGGCAAGGCGCCGGACCGAGTCGTTGCGACCCATTACCGCGACAACGATCCGGCCAAAGGCGCGGACCGCACCCACCCGCTCTGTGTCTTCCCGCGCCAGGCACGCTACGACGGCAAGGGCAAGATTGACGACGCATCCAGCTACCATTGCAGCTAGACGATAAAACGGGGACTAGGGATCGCCGACACGCGGACGATCTCGCAAACGGGGATAATGAATGGCAGGCGCCGACGACATGCGCATCACCGAACTGCCCACCACGCTGCGCGAGATCGCGCTCGAACGGCTGCGCACCGCGATCATCGAGGCGCGTTTCAAGCCGGGCGAGCGGCTGACCGAGGCCTATCTGTGCGATCTTCTGGGCGTCAGCCGCTCGGTGATCCGCGAGGTGCTGCGTCATCTGGAGGCGGAGCATCTCGTCGTCAGTATCCCCCATCACGGCCCCACCGTCGCCAAGCTCGACCGCGACTCCGCCGTCCAGATCTACGATCTGCGCGCGCTGCTGGAAGGGGCGGCCGCCAAGGCCTGCGCCGAACACGCCACCAAGGCGCAGATAGACGCCATCGGCAAGGCGCTGGAGGCGATCCGCCGTGCCTATGACGGGCACGATCCTCGCGCGGTGCTGACCGCCTCGCAGCGTTTCTACCAGGCGATCTTCACCGGCGCCGGGCATGGCATCGCCTGGGAGATCGTGCAGCGGATCAACGGCCGGATCAGCCAGCTGCGCGCGCTGACCATCGCCCAGCCCGGCCGATCGACATCCGGTCCCGTCCAGCTCGGCCGCATCTTCGAGGCGATCGAGGCGCGCGACGGGGATCGGGCAGCGACCGCCTGCCACGAGCATGTCCGTGCCGCGGCCGAAACGGCGCTCGCCAAGATCGCCGAGCTGGAGGCCGAGCAGGCCGAGGCCGCCCCCGCCAAGCCCGCCCGACAAGCACGCCGCCCCCGCACCGCGCGGGCCTGATCGCCCGCAAATTCGCGAAGACGTCCAACGCCCACTTGCGTCGCGTATTCTTGTATACCATAATACGAATAGCGAAACGCCTTGGGGGTCTCATGCCGTTCACAGTCCGCAAGTTCGTCACCTATTCGGATGAGACGCTGATCGAGGGCGGTCGTGCCGCCGAGACGCCGATCACGATGGTGTGCGTCGCCGCCATCCTGCCGAACCCCTGGGCGGGGCGCGGTTTCGTCGAGGATCTGTCGCCGGAGATCAGAGCGATCGCCTCCGATCTCGGCGCCGAGATGGTCGCGCGGCTGACGAAGGCGATCGGTGGGGCGGAGCGGATCGAGGCCTATGGCAAAGCCGCCGTCGTCGGCGCCCACGGCGAGGTCGAGCACGCCTCCGCGTTGATCCACACGCTGCGTTTCGGCAACCATTATCGCCGCGCGGTGGACGCCAAATCCTATCTCAGCTTCACCAACAAGCGCGGTGGGCTCGGCACGTCGATCCAGGTGCCGATGATGCACAAGGACGACGAGGGCCTGCGCTCGCACTATATCACCGCCGAATTCAGCATCTCCGACGCGCCGCTGGCCGACGAGATCGTCGTGGTACTCGGCGCGGCGGACGGCGGTCGCGCGCACCCGCGCATCGGCAACCGCTATCTCGATCTCGAGGCGATCGCCGCCGAGGAACGGGGCGAGGCGTGATCCACCACGAGCGCGTGACGGGCAGCCGGGCGTGATCACCTTCCACACCGATACGGGTACCGGCGACGCGCTCGTACTGATCCACGGCGTCGGCCTGTCGCACGCCATGTGGGCGGCGCAGGTGGAGGCGCTCGCGGAGAGCCACCGCGTCATCACCTACGACATGCTCGGCCATGGTGGCAGCTCCGCCCCCTCGCCCGACGCGACGCTGGGCGATTTCGCCCGTCAGCTGCTCGATCTGCTCGATCGGCTGTCGATCAATCGCGCGACGCTGATCGGTTTCTCGATGGGCGCGCTCGTCGCCCGCGCCTTCGCGCTCGGCCATCCGGAGCGGCTGACGTCGCTGGTGCTGCTCAACGGCGTGTTCCGGCGCGATGCCGATCAGCGCCGCGCGGTGCTGGCCCGCGTCGCGGACGCGCAGAGCAAAGGCCCCGCCAGCAACGCCGGAGCCGCGATCGAGCGCTGGTTCAGCCCGGAATATCGCGAGACCCACGGCGACGACATGAAGGCGCTGCGCGATGCGATGGCCGCCAACGATCCCGCCGCCTATGCGATCTGCTATCGCCTGTTCGCGACGGAGGACGAATATGGCATCGACAGGCTGGCCGAGATCCGCACGCCGACGCTCGTCGCGACCGGCGAATATGATGTCGGCTCCACCCCGGCGATGACGCGCGCGCTCGCCGATGCGATCCCCGGCGCCCGTGCCGCCGTGGTGCCGGACGCGCGCCACATGATGCCGGTGGAACTGCCCGGCGCGGTGAACCGCCTGCTGCTCGATCATCTCTCGGCCGAAGCGGCCGTCTCATGAGGGGAAACCCGCGCATGACCCTCGAACGCCTCCGCATGCTGATCGACGGCGACTGGACGGAGGCGGCCTCGGGCAACGTCTTCACCTCGCTGAACCCAGCCAACGGCCAGGCCTGGGCCGAACTGCCCGATGCCGGCGAAGCCGACGTCGATCGCGCCGTCCGCGCCGCGCAGGCCGCGTTCGAGCAGCCCGCTTGGCGCAACCTGCCCGCCGGCGCACGCGGCAAGATGCTGCGCAGGCTCGGCGATCTGGTCGAACAGAATCGCGAGCGGCTGGCGGTGCTGGAGACGCGCGACAACGGCAAGCTGATCCGCGAGACGCGTGGCCAGCTCGGCTACCTGCCCGAATTCTTCCACTATGCCGCCGGCCTCGCCGACAAGGTGGAAGGCAGCACGCTGCCGATCGACAAGGCGGGGATTCCACGTCGAAGACCGTTCCCCGGTCGGTGATCGTGGCGTCGCCCGCGATGACCGAGAATGGCCGCGCCGCGTCGGGGGCAACGGTGAAGCGGGCTCGTCCGCGATCCATGACGATCCTGCGTGCCGATGGCGTCATCGTCACACGGAGTTCGGTGTTCGTGTCGAGGAGAAGCTGCGTTCCATCCGCCAGCCGGACCGGTCGCACCTCACCGATGTGTGTCGTATAATCTTGCGTAACCGCGTGGTCGCCGGCCGGTTTCGGTGCGAAGTCCGCCATGCGCTTCAGCAGGAAATAAAGAGCACCCGACGCCAAAATGAGCGAAAATGGCGTGACAAGGGCCAGCTTCCGCCGGGTGGAACGGAGATATGGGTCGCGGATCACCGTCCCCCGCTGTGCGGCGGTCCCATATCTTCCGGGCAGGGACCCCG
>BACX01000819.1 GCA_000333335.1 Sphingomonas-like bacterium B12
CTCGCTGGACGACGAGCGGATGGACGCGCTGCTCCTCGTGGTGCCGCTGGCGCGCGCCACCGCACATGGCGGGCAGGGCGATTTCCACATGGATGCCGCCGGGCGCCTGCGCCGTCGCGAGCCGCGCCGGATCGCACCCTTCGTCTATACCGGCGTCCAGCTCGTCTCGCCGCGCCTGTTCGCGGATGCGCCGGAAGGGCCGTTCTCCACTAACATCCTGTGGGATCGCGCGATCGAGCAGGGCCGCGCGTTCGGCGTGGTGCATCAGGGTCTGTGGTGCGACGTCGGCACGCCGGCCGCGATCCCGCTCGCGGAAGAGCTGCTCAAGGGTGGCTGAAGGCCGCCCCGCCGTATTCACCATCCCGGCGCACCGGCGCTTCGCCGATGCGTTGGTGGCGGGGCTGCTGGCGCAAGCCGGCGACGACCGGATGGCGCTGGCGCGGGGGCTGACCCTCGTTCCCAACAACCGTGCCCAGCGCGCGATCACCGATGCCTTCGTGCGCCGCGCGGAAGGGGGTCTGGTGCTCCCCCGGCTGGTGCCGATCGGCGCCTTCGATCCCGACGAGGCGCTGGGCCAACTGCTCGATCCCGCCGATGCCGAGCCGGTGCCGCCCGCGATCGAGGCGATGCCGCGCCGCATGATGCTGGCCCGCCTGATTGCGGAGGAACGCGCGAAGGCGGGCGAGCCAGTCGATGCCGCCGAGGCGGTGCGACTGGCGCAGGCACTGGTCCGCACGCTCGACCAGCTGGCGGTCGAGGAGGTGCCGATGCGCGCGCTCCTCGATCTGGACGTGGAGGGTGAGCTTTCCGAGCATTGGCAGCGCGCGCTGGGCGTGCTGACCGCAGTGCTGGCGCGCTGGCCGGGGGAACTGGCCGCGACGGGCCGCATCGAGCCGGGTGAGCGCCGCAACCGGCTGCTGGATCGCGCGGCTGCGATCTGGCGCGAACGGTCGCCGGCCTCGTTCGTGGTCGCGGCCGGGATCACCGATACGGCACCCGCTGTTGGTCGCCTGCTGCGCGCCATCGCCCTCAGCCC
>BACX01000818.1 GCA_000333335.1 Sphingomonas-like bacterium B12
GATCGATCGAACGCGGCTGCAAGGGGGGTGGCGAACTGCCCGGCGGCCTGCACGTCCAGCGCCGTGCCGCCGCGATGAAGCGCAAGTTGCTCGATCGCGGCCCGCGCGCCGACCCCAGCCTCGTCTTCGAATGGGTGAGCCTCTACGCGCTCGCGGTGAACGAGGAGAATGCGGCGGGCGGGCGCGTCGTCACCGCCCCCACCAACGGGGCGGCGGGCGTGATCCCCGCGGTGCTCAAATATTACGAGACCTTCGTGCACGGATCGACGCCGGAGGGATCGCGCAAGCTGCTCTACACGGCGTCCGCCATCGGCTTCCTCTACAAGAAGCGCGCCTCGATCTCGGCGGCCGAGATGGGCTGTCAGGGCGAGGTGGGCGTCGCCTGCTCGATGGCGGCGGGCGGCCTCGCGGCGGCGCTCGGCGGCACCAACCACCAAGTGGAAAACGCCGCCGAGATCGGCATGGAGCACAATCTCGGCCTCACCTGCGATCCGATAGGCGGGCTGGTGCAGATCCCCTGCATCGAGCGCAACACGATGGGCGCGATCAAGGCGATCAACGCCGCCTATCTCGCGCTGCACGGCGACGGGCGGCACATCGTGTCCTTGGATCAGGTGATCGAGACGATGCGCCAGACCGGCGAGGACATGAAGTCCAAATACAAGGAGACCAGCCTCGGCGGGCTGGCGGTGAACGTGGTGGAGTGCTGAGCTAGGCCACCACGCCCTTTACCCAGCGATCGAACAGCAGAGGCCAGAGCGAGCCGGGATTGCTGTCTGGCAGGCCGACGCCGAAACCATGGCCGCCACTTCGGATCAGGTGCGCCTCGACCGGGACGTTCTGCGCGCGGCAGGCCGCCATCCACTCCTCGCTGCATGACGGCGGCACCACGTTGTCGTCGAAGGCTTGCACCAGGAAGCATGGCGGCGTCTGCGCATTGACGTGCAACACCGGGGAGCGGTGATCGACCAGCGCCGACGAAGGGTCCGGCCCGAGCAGCAGGTCGCGGGAACCGCGATGTGTCCCCGGCAGGCGCAGTGTCGTGACGGCATACATCAGGCCCGAGAAATCGGGCCGGGCCGACAATCGATCCGCCGCATCGACAGGCGCATAGACCGGCTCGCCATAGGCCGTCGTCAGGCTGGCGGCGAGATGACCGCCGGCCGAAAAGCCCAGAAGCCCGATCCGCCGCGGATCCACGCCGAACCCTCGCGCGCCCTCGCGGATCAGGCGGATCGCGCGCTGCGCATCCTGCAGCGGCACGTCCGAACGATGCTGCCATCCATCGCCGGGCAGGCGGTAGGCGAGCAGAAAGATCGTATAGCCCATCGCGTTGAAGCGCGCGGCGACGTCCAGCCCCTCGTGCGACACCGCCTCGTAGGCATAGCCGCCGCCGGGCATGGTCAGCAGGCCGATGCCATTGGGCCGGGCCGGCCGCAGCACGTAGACCATAGGCTCGGCCACGCCGCGCAATTGGAGGTCCGGCTGCGCCGCCGTGCCGTGCAACTGCAGGCTGGGCCTCGGCGGCGTCGCCCGCGCACCCGGAGGCCGGCCGGGCCACAGACGGATGCCTTCCTTCGGCGGCCATGCGGGCATCGTCGGCGGCTGCGCCAGCAGCGGCGCGGCAGCAGCTGCCGCGACGGTCGCGCCCAGCAGAGTCCGCCGGTCGATCAACTCAGCGCCACCGGCCAGCCGTCCGAATCCCAGCGCAGCTCGGCGAGGCGGAGGGTCGGCGCAGCATCATGCTCCGCGTCATAAGCGTGGTAGACGATGATGTCGCGATCCTTGTCGTGGAACAGGCCACAATGGCCGGGGCCGCGCCAGCGCGTGCCGCCCCAGGGCCGCTCGATGAGGACGGTCTTGGCGGCGCCCTCCATCATCGGCTTGCCTTCCTTGTCCACATAAGGGCCGGTGACCGACTTGGAACGCCCGCAGGCGACGAAATAGTTGGAGGCGAGCTTCCGGCAGCAATAATCGTAGCTGGCGAAGAGGTAGTAATAATCGCCGTGGCGGAAGATGAAGCCACCCTCGATCGGATTGTCCGCCCCCTCGGGCGCCGGACGGTAAGCGAGCGACCACATGCGCGTATCGCCGGGCACGCGCTTGCCGGTCTTCTTGTCCAGCTTGATGAGCTTCAGGCCACCCCAGTAACTGCCGAACTCCAGCCAATCCTGACCGTCGGCATCGCGCACGAAATTGGAATCGATCGCATTGTAGCCGATGCCCGGATGCGTCTCGACGACGAGGCCATGGTCGGTCCACTTGTAATGCGGCGCGTTGCGATCGAGCGTCGGGGTGGTCGCGAAACCGGTGACCGATCGCATCGATCCCCCGGTCGAGACCGAATAATACATCCGGTACAGGCCATCGACGAACGAAATGTCCGGCGCCCACACGCTGGTCGCATCCGGAATGGCCTCGTGCGCCCAGCCGGGGATGCCGAACGGCTGCTTGTTGTCAGTCCAGACCTTAAGATCCCTGGAGATGCGCCAGCTCGGCCCTGGAGCACCGGCCCAGCCGCCCGATCCGAAGACGTGATAGGTGTCGCCTTCACGGATCATCACCGGATCGTGCAGCCCGGTGAGATAGCCCGAGAGGTGAGCGTTGAGCGTGTCCGGCGCGGCCCCCGCATCGGCGGCCCCGGCGGCGGCGCGGGGCAGCAGCGACACGGCGGAGAGCGACAACGCGCCCTTGAGCAATCCACGGCGGTCGGCGGCGATCATCGGCGGGACTCCTTGCACGGCATGGCGGGAAGCGGCGAGAGCGGCGGCGGCCCGTCGGTCATGTGCACGGGCAGGATGCGGCCGTCCTTCGCATAATGCAGCGCATCGATCGCCACCTCGCGGGTGCCCTTGTACGGACCGGGGCCGGGGCCGCGCTCCCAGCGGTGATAGGCGATGAACCATTGGTGGGTCTTCGGATTCTCGGCGAAGGCGTGGTGGCCCGGCCCCTGATGGGTCGCATCCGCCGTCAGGATCGCGCCACGATAGGCCCACGGGCCGACCGGCGTCTTCGACGTAGCGTAATGGACCGAATAGTCCGGCCCGTCGAAATGTCCGTGGCTGTAGGAGAGATAGTAGATCCCGCCCCGCTCGTGAACGAAGGCGCCCTCGGTGAAGTTCGGCGGCGTCTCGACCGGGATTTCGTGATCGATCTCGGTCATGTCGGGCTTCATCAGGAAGATGCGCAGCTTCGCGCCGGCACTGCCGCCGGCGTAGAGATAGGCCTTGCCGTCGTGATCGACGAACACCATCGGATCGATCGCCTCGAAGCCATGCCCCCCGGTGAGAAGCGGCTTGCCGCTATCCTTGAAGGGACCGTCGGGGCTGTCGCCGATCGCGACGCCCAGCCGGCTCGGTGTCGGGTTCTGCGGGCCGACCGAATAATAGAGGTAGTAGCGGCCGTTGGCGGCGGTCAGGCTCGGCGCCCAGAGGCCGTGGTTCTTGGCACCGTCAGACTCGATCCAGGCGATGTCCTTCATCTCGATCAGCGGCGCGGACTTGGTCCAGTGGTGCAGGTCGGGCGAGGACCAGGCGTAGAAGCGGCTTGCCGCGAAGCCGTCCTTCGGATCGACCGCGTTGGTCGGGTAGACGAACCAGCGCCCGCACAGCGCCACCATGTCGGGATCGGCGCCGACGAAGATCGGGTTGTGCGGCACCGGCGTCGGGGCCGCCGCGAGGCTGGCGATCGCCGCCAGCAGGAACTTCAGCCGCATCGGAACGACTCCTCGTGCGGAAAGAAAAAGCCGGGAGCTTGGAAGCTCCCGGCCAGGCAGGGGAAAATCAGAAGCGGAACCGCACGCCCATCGCGTAGCTCGTATCGTCGAAACGGATATCGTGCGGGTTGAGCGGATCGCCATAATAGCTGCGATACGGCGTCTTGGTGATGTTGGTGCCATCGACTGTCAGCGTCAGGTTCGGCGACACGTCATAATTCAGGCTGAAATCCAGACGGCCCGCCGGGCGGACATAGTCGAGGAACTCTCCCTGATCGACCGGACGCAGGTTGACCGACGTCGTGTTGTCGCCGCCATAATATTTGGAGCGATAGTTATACACCATGCGGAACGAGATGCCGTACTTCTCGTAGATGAAACCCAGGTTGTAATTGTATTTCGAGACGCCCTGCAGCGCCTGCCCGACGAGCGGATCGCTCTTCGAGCCGACCTTGGAATCGGCCAGCGTGAAGTTGGCGAAGGCCCCGATGCCGGAGAGCGCGCCGGGCAGCCAGTCGAAGAAATACTGCGTCCCCGCCTCGATACCCTTCAACCTTGCCTTGCCGAGATTGCGCGGGCGCGAAATCTGGTAGGGAATACCGTTGATCACCTCGGTATCGGCCGACGTGATCACGCGGTTGGTGATGTTCTTGAGGTAGACGCCGACCGAGATGTAGTTGGAGCGGCCGAAATAATATTCGGCGGTTCCGTCATACTCGTCGGCCTTCTGCGGCTTCAGGTCCGGGTTGCCCGATGATCCGCCGTTCTGGATGTTGGGGTTGGTCGACAAGGCATAGTTCAGGCCCGGATTGAGCGAGCCGAAATCCGGACGCGACAGCACCTTGCCGTAGCTGGCGCGCAGTTGCAGCCCGCCGCCCATCTGCAGGCGAGCACTGAAGTTCGGTAGGAAATCGGTGTCGCTGGTGTGCCGACTGACCGGCACGAGCGTGATCGTCCCGTCCGGATTGACCACCGAACCGGTGCCCGCAATGCTGCGATCGGTACGGGTGATGCGCACCCCGGCAAGGCCGTCGAGCTTAAACGGGCCGCCGAAATCGATCTCGTACTTGCCCTGCACATAGCCAGAATAGGTCTGCTCCTTGGCATCGAATCCGCGGGTAGGATCGTAAGGCTGGTCACCGAGCTTCACGCCGAACAGCGAGCGCAACTGGTCCTCCACCTGCGGATCGAGCAGGTAGTCGATACCCGGCTGCACCCAGGCCTGGCCGCCGTCGATGCGCGGCACCCCCGGCACCGGCTGCAGGAAGTCGGCCGGCAGACCCTGCCCGTCGACCGGGGTGACATAGGGGCCGCCCGGTGCGGCCGGATTGACGACCACCTCCTGATACTGGGAGGTGCGACGCGCGTAGCGGGCGCCGACCTGGATCTCCTTCAGGATGCCGCCGACCTCGTACTTGGTGTCGAGCTTCGTGGCGAAGAGGCCGCCCGTCTGGCGCAGGCGATCGTCGTCGAGGCCGTTGGTGAAGAAGAAGCCGGACGGATCGCCGAGCGGGTTGCCCGGCGCATCGTAATTAACGCCGCCGCCGTCATTGGTCGTGACGTTGAGCACAGGGATGCGCTTGCCCACGTCGATGATGAAGGTCTTCGACCAGTAGGTCGACTTCTCGTAGGAGACGTCGAGATTGGCGTGGAAGCGGCCATGGTCGTACTTTACGCCGCCGCCGAAGATATAGTCGTTGGTGTGCTGCTTGTGCGCCTGGTCGCTCGTGAAGCCGACGCTGTTGAGCGACGTGTAGGAGGTCGCGTTGCACAGATGCTCGACGGTGCCGGCGTTGCCCGCGCCGGGATAATAGCCCGCGCCGTTGACCAGATAGTCGTTGCAGTTGTTGTCGGTCTGCAGGTTGGTGATCTGCGATCCGTCGAACGCGCTGTTGAGGATGAAGGCGGTCGAGGACTTGTTGCGATAGCCCGCCCACAGGGCGTCACCGTAGACCTGCAGATCGGGCGAGGCCTGCCACTGCACTGAGGCATTGAGCTGCGGGCGCGAATAGGTGCCGAACTGGTTGAGACCGCCGGTGCCGGTCGGCATCAGGGCACCGGCCGCGCCGGTCGGGCCGTGGTTGCCGGAGCGCATCAGGTCGTCGAACGCGACCGGACGATCGAACTTGGTCTTGGCGTAGGAGCCGCTGACCAGCACGCCGATCTCGCCGATGCCGGTGTCGAAGCGGTCCGAGACCAGCAGGCTGGCCGACGGATAGGATTGGTTGAGATTGGTCGACAGCGTCTCCCTGGCACCGCCCGCGACGGTGAAGCCCTTGAAGTCGAACGGCCGGTGCAGATCCATGTTGACCGTGCCGGCGACGCCGCCCTCGATCATGTTGGCACTGTTGTTCTTGTAGACCTGCGCGCCGGCGAGCGCTTCGGCCGGGATATCCTGGAAGGAGAAGCCGCGCCCGTCGCCGGTAAACACCTCGCGGCCGTTGAGCGTCGTCTCGATGTCGGCGAGGCCGCGGATCAGCGGGTTCTGGATCTCGTTATTGTCGCCGACCGAAACCTGGACGCCGGGGATGCGCTGGAGCGCGGAAGCGACGGTCGGATCGGGGAACTTGCCGATGTCCTGTGCTACGATCGCATCGACGATCTGATCCGAATTGCGCTTGATCGTCTCGGCCGCCTTGAGCGAGCCACGAATACCGGTGACGATGATCTCGGGAGCGGCGCCCGTCGGCGCACTACCCGAACCCGCCTGCGGCGCCTCGGTCGCGGCAGGTGTCGCAGCGGCCTGCGCATGCGCGGTCGCCGCGCCCAGCAGCATCGCGCCGAGCGAAGCCGAACCAAGGAACATCTTCTTGCTGATCATTGCCGTCTCCCTCTGTCCGGCCGTTGCCCGGACTTGTGATTCTTGCGGGTCGCTGAACCCGTTGAAGTGCGATTTATCCGATAAATAAGAATATGGCTATGGTTTTGTCATAAATTTTTGGACTGCAGCAAAAATCGGGAAATGGCGGGAAATCGGTGACTTACTCCCCGCTCTCCGGGTCAATGGCTGTCGCGCGGTACCCCGAATACCTTGTCGATCTTCTGGAATCGCTCGGCGCCTTCGAGGATCGCTCCGGTGCCCATCTGGCCGACATCGCGCCGCTGGATCGCCTGCCAGGGGGTCTGCGAAGCCGGATAGGCATAGCCGCCCGCCGCATCGAGCTCCGCGCGGCGCCGTTCCAACTCGCCATCCGCGAGTTGCACGTCCACCCGCCCCTTGCCGAGATCGATGCGGACGCGATCATAGGTGCGCAGCAGTGCAAGGTTGCCGCCCGCCGCCGCTTCCGGCGAGGCGTTGAGGATCGAAGGCGACCCGCTGGTGCCGGACTGACGACCGTCGCCCAGGCAGGGAAGCTCGGCGATGCCGGCCTTCACCAGATAGCTCGGCGGCCGCATGTTCACGACCTCGGCCGCGCCCGGATAGCCGACCGGGCCGCAACCCCGGATGACGAGGATGTCCGTGCCGGTGATGCCGATCGCGGGATCGTCGATCCGCGCGTGATAATCCTCCGGCCCGTCGAACACGATCGCACGACCCTCGAAGGCCTCCGGATCGGCCGGATTGCGCAGGAAACGGTCGCGGAAGCCTTCCGAGATCACGCTGGTCTTCATGATGGCGCTGTCGAACAGGTTGCCGGTCATGACGAGGAAGCCGGCGCGCTCCTTGAGCGGCTGGTCGAACGGGCGGATCACCTCGGGCAGCGCGATCGCCACGTCACGGCAATTGTCACCAATGGTGCGGCCGTTGGCGGTGATCGCATCCTCGCGGATCAGCCCTTGGCCGATCAGTTGGCCGATCACGGCGGGCACGCCGCCGGCATGATAATAATCCTCGCCGAGATATTCGCCGGCCGGCTGCAGGTTGACCAGCAGCGGGATGTCGTGGCCAACCGCCTGCCAGTCGGCGAGGCTGAGTTCCACGCCGACATGGCGCGCGATCGCCGCCAGATGGATCGGCGCGTTGGTCGATCCCCCGATCGCGGAATTGACCGCGATGGCGTTGAGGAACGCGTCGCGCGTCATGATGTCGGAGGGCTTCAGATCCTCGCGCACCATGTCGACGATGCGGCGCCCCGTCCGCCACGCCATCTCGCCGCGCTGTCGATAGGGTGCCGGTATCGCGGCCGATCCGGGGAGCTGCATACCGAGCGCCTCGGCCAGGGAATTCATCGTCGTCGCCGTACCCATCGTATTGCAATAGCCGGTGGATGGCGCCGAGGATGCGACCAGATCGACGAAGCCGGTATAGTCGATCTCGCCCGCCGCCAGCATCTGCCGCGCCTTCCACACGATCGTGCCCGATCCGGTACGCTCGCCCTTGTGCCAGCCGTTGAGCATCGGGCCGACCGACAGGGCGATCGCCGGCAGATCCACCGTGGCGGCGGCCATGAGCAAAGCGGGCGTCGTCTTGTCGCAGCCGATCGTCAGCACCACGCCGTCGAGCGGATAGCCGTACAGCGTCTCGACGAGGCTGAGATAGGCGAGGTTGCGGTCCAGCCCGGCGGTCGGGCGCTTGCCCGTCTCCTGAATGGGATGGACCGGAAACTCGATCGGAATGCCGCCCGCCTCGCGGATGCCGTCCCTGATCCGCTCGGCGAGGACGACATGGTGGCGGTTGCAGGGGGAGAGATCGCTGCCCGTCTGCGCGATACCGATGATAGGCCGGTCGGACTGCAGTTCCTCGCGGCTGATCCCGTAATTCAGGTAGCGCTCGAGGTAGAGCGCTGTCATGTCGGGGTGGGTGGGATCGTTGAACCACGCTCGCGAACGAAGCCCGCGCGGTTTATCGGTATCGGACAAGTGAACCCTCCCTGCACCGCGTGGTTGGCTCGCGGCTATCGCTTCTCTATTTGTCCGATATATATGATTCGATAATGACGCAAGGATTTGAAGGCTTGACCTCCCCGACCCGGATCGCGCTCGTCGGCGCCGGCAAGATCGCGCGCGACCAGCATGTCCCCGCCATCACCGGCAACGATACCTTTTCCCTCGTCGCCGTCGTCGACCCGACGAAGCCGGATCTGGGCGTACCGGCCTTCGCATCGCTTGCCGCGCTGCTGGACGGTGGCCCCGATGTGGATGCCATCGCGATCTGCACGCCGCCGCAGGTGCGCACCGCGATCGCGCTGGAGGGGATCGCCGCAGGCCTCCACGTCCTCATGGAGAAGCCCCCCGCCGCCACGCTGAGCGAAGTCGCCGCGATCGAGGCTGCGGCCCGAGCCGATCGCACCGTCTACGCCACCTGGCATTCGCGCTTCGCGCCGATGGTCGCGCCCGCGCGCGCATGGCTCGCGGGGCGGACGATTCGGGCGGGCCGGCTGGTGTGGCGCGAGGATGCGCATCGCTGGCATCCGGGGCAGCACTGGCTGTGGCAGCCGGGCGGCCTCGGCGTGTTCGACCCCACGATCAACGCCTTCTCGATCCTCACCGCGATCACCGATGCACCGTGGAGTATCGTCCGATCCGATTTCCAGATTCCGGCCGGGCTTCATGCACCGATTTCGGCGCAACTGGAGATGCGGGTGGGCGGCGCGCCGGTGACGGCGGACCTCCATTTCCACGACGACGACACGGCCGAATGGACGATCGCGCTGGAGACGGAAGACGGCGGTCGACTGGAACTGCGCGACGGCGGCGCGACCTTGATCATCGACGGCGCGGAACCCCGGCATCAGCAGAAGGCCGAATATCCCGCCATCTACGCCCATTTCGCCGAGCTGATCGCAGGTGGCCGGTCGGAAATCGATGCCTGCCCGCTGCGCCTGGTCGCCGACGCCTTCCTGCTGGCACGGGTCAGCACCGCTGACCCGTTCGAGCCGTGAGAACCGCCCCTCCCCGCCATGGGGAGGGGCCATAGCTCAGGCGCGCCAGGCCTCGACCAGCGCCCTGGCCCGCGCGCCGACCGTCGCGGCATCGTCGCCGGCCTTGTAGAGCGCACCGCCAACGCCGATGCCCTCGCAGCCGGCGGCAAGCCACTCGCCGATGTTCGCAGCGCCGGTCCCGCCGACCGCCCATGCCTTCACGCCCGCCGGCAGCACTTCGCGGATCGCCTTGAGATAGCCGATGCCGAACCCTGTCGCCGGGAACAGCTTGAGCCGCTTCGCCCCCGCCGCGACCGCAGTGAACGCCTCGGTCGGAGTCGCGAAGCCGGGCATCGGCTCCATGCCGAGTTCCACGCCGCGCGCGATCACCGCCGGGTTGATGTTGGGCGTGACGAGCAGCTTGCCGCCGACGCCGGCCACCGCATCGACCATCGCCGGCTCCAGCACGGTGCCGGCGCCGCACAGCGCGCGGTCGCCCATCGCCTCGACGAGCCGGCGGATGCCCTCGATCGGATCGGGCGAGTTGAGCGGCACCTCGATCAGCCGGATGCCGGCCGCGACCAGAGCCTCGCCGATGCCGACCACGGTATCGGGCGTCACGCCGCGCAGGATCGCGACGACCGGCGGGGCGCCGTCGCTGAGGATGTCGTCGATGGTCATGCGGTTTCCTTGTCGAGCAGAGCGAGGCCCGCGATCGCGCAGGCATCGCCATCGAGGTGGGTGACGGTCAGGCCATGCTTCTCGGCCGCCTGTCGGTAGAGCGCGGAGAGCCCGGGATCGCCGACCAGCGCGATGCGGGTCGGCGCCTCACCGGAGAGCGCCGGCGCCTCGGCGAACTCGCCGCCGATCAGCAGGCCGGAGAGCAAGCCGAGCGCCCAGCCGAGGCTCTTGCCTTCGGTGAGCTGGGCGGCGCGTGCCTCGAACAGTCCGGCGATCAATCCGGTGCCGGCGCGCGAGAGGCCGTCGGCGAAGCCTTCCTCGCGGCCGGTCGCATCAGTGCCGGCGCGGGTCAGCGTCGAATGATCGCGCAGCAGCGCGAACAGTTCGCCAGTCGGGAAGGTGTGGAAACGCTCCACCCGTCCGTCGATCAGCTCCGCCCATTTGCTGTGCGTGCCGGGCAGAACGAGCATCGCGCGCCCCTGCCCCAGTTCAGGATCGAGCGCGGCGGCGCCGAAAATCTGCGTCTCTTCGCCCCGCATCACGTCGGCGTGGCCGGAGAAATTGGCCGTGCTGAGACCCGGCGCGACCGATACGGCGATGCCGTCCACATCGACCGTCGACAGGCTCGCGCGCCACAGGGCAGCGTCGGCCGGACACGCCGCATACGGCACCTCGACCAGTCCGTTGCGCGATCCCGCCATGCCACAGAGCAGCACGCCCGAGCTACGCGCCGCATCGCGCCACGGCGCCAGCGTCGCCGCGAGCGTCTCGGCAGGCGAACCGGCAAGCTGACCGATACCGGGGCCGTCGAGCCGATCGACGATCGTGCCGTCCTCGATGCGGAACAGGCGCAGGCGGGTGGTGCCCCAATCGCCGAGAATGGTCATGCGTCGAGCCTCGCCGGCGTGACCGCGACGCCAGGCACATCGACCGCGAACCGGAAGATGCCGCCCGCCAGCGGTTGTTCGGCGCGCGCCGCCTCGTCCAGCCCGATGCTGGCGCTGGTGGCGAAAGCGGTCTTGAGGTCCGACCCGCCGAACGCGACCTTGGTGATGTTCGAGACGGGGAAGTGCACCTCCTGCACCAGTGTGCCGTCGGGCGCATAACGCCGCGCCGCCCAGCCGCCCCACAGGCCGACCCAGACATGATCCTCGGCATCGATCGTCACGCCGTCGGGATGGCCGGCGCCCTTCTCGATCCGCACGAAGACCTCGCCGTCGCGCAGGGTGTGACCGTCGCTTACGTCGAAGCGCCAGATCGTCTTTTCCGCCGTATCGACATGGTAGAGCCAGCGCGCGTCGGCGCTCACCGCCGGGCCGTTGGTGATCATCGCCTCGCCGCCCGCGACGTGGATCGCGCCGCCGGCATGGACGTGAACCACGCCCGTGCGCTCCTCCTCCAGATTGTCCATCGATCCGAACCAGAGGCGTCCGCACGAATCCGTAGTGGCGTCGTTGAAGCGATTGTCCGCCCGCGCCTCGACGCCGCCGATCTCGCCGACGATACGCTCGCCGTCGAAATGGTGAAGCGTGCTGACGTTCCCGACCACGAAGCCGCCGCTCGCACGCGGCAGGATGAAGCTCGGCATCCCGCCGACATCGAACGTCCGCCGGTCCCCGCCGTCGACGTCGCAGCGGTGGATGCGGCCCTGCTTGATGTCGACGAACCACAGGGCTTGGGCGGCCACATCCCAGAGCGGCCCTTCGCCGAGTGTCGCGCCCAGCGGCCAGATGCACTCCATCAACGCTCTCCTTCGGTTCCGCGCGGCGCGGATTGCCATCGGCTAATAATCATATAAATGAGGGCGGCAAGACAAACATGCCTCGCAGCCGCCTCCCGAGCGGCGCGTGACAGGGAGGAAGGTTCGAGTGTCGCTGGCCCCCATCGATATCGCCGTGATCGTGATCTACGCGATCTTCATCTTCGGCCTCGCCCAATGGGTGAGCCGCGACAAGAAGGGGGCGGGGCCGAAGGACACAACCGACTATTTCCTCGCGTCCAAGAATCTCCCCTGGTGGGCGATCGGCGCCTCGCTGATCGCGGCCAACATCTCGGCCGAGCAGATCGTCGGCATGGCGGGATCGGGCTATGCGATCGGCCTCGCTATCGCCTCCTACGAGTGGATGGCGGCGCTGACTTTGCTGATCGTCGGCAAGTTCTTCCTCCCGATCTTCCTGCGAAACGAGATCTACACGATGCCGCAGTTTCTGGAGCGGCGGTACGGCAGGAACATCCGCACGCTGATGGCGATCTTCTGGCTCGCGCTCTACGTGTTCGTGAACCTCACCTCGATCATCTGGCTGGGCTCGATCGCGGTCACCAAGGTGGCGGGGATCGACCAGATGCTGGCGCTGGTGATCCTCGGCGCCTTCGCCTTGCTCTACCAGATAAGGGGCGGGCTGAAGGCGGTGGCGCTCACCGATATCGTGCAGGTGACGCTGCTGGTGATGGGCGGCCTGATCATCGCGTGGCTGACTCTCGGCAAGCTGGGCGACGGCGCCGGCATCCTGGCGGGCTGGCACAAGCTGACCAGCAGCATCCCCGATCACTTCCACATGATCCTCAAGAAGGGCGATCCGCATTATACCGACCTGCCCGGCCTGTCGGTGCTGATCGGGGGCATGTGGATCGCGAACCTCAGCTATTGGGGCTTCAACCAGTATATCATCCAGCGCGCGCTCGCCGCTAAGGATCTGCCGGAAGCGCAGAAGGGCATCATCTTCGCCGCCGGCCTGAAACTGCTGATGCCGGTGATCATCGTGCTGCCGGGCATCGCCGCCGTGCTGCTGGCGCCGGGCCTGCCCAAGCCGGACGAGGCCTATCCGACGATGATGCGGCTGCTGCCGACCGGGCTGCTCGGCCTGGTCTTCGCGGCGCTGATCGCGGCGATTATCGCGTCCACCGCGTCCAAGATCAACTCGATCGCGACCATCTTCACGCTCGACGTCTACGCCAAGATGAAGGGGCAGCAGGGCGCCACGGAAGGGCGCGAGCGGCATCTCGTGCTGGTCGGCCGGATCGCGGCGATCGTGGCGATCATCATCGCGATCCTGACGGCCAAGCCGCTGGTCGGCGCGTCCGAGCAGGCGTTCCAGTTCATCCAGGAATTCACCGGCTTCTTCACGCCGGGCATCACCGTGATCTTCCTGCTCGGCCTGTTCTGGAAGCGCGCCAACGAGGCGGGCGCGATCTGTGCGGCGGTGGCGTCGGTGCTGCTCTCGTGGCTGTTCAAGGCGGAATGGGCCTCCCTGCCCTTCATGGATCGCATGGGCGTGGTGTTCCTGATTGCGCTGGCGCTGGCGGTGATCGTCTCGCTGGTGACGCCGGCCAAGGCGGGCGCCGATACGATCGAGACCGCCGACGTCCGCTACGCTACCAAGGCCGGCTTCAACATCGGCGCGACGGCGGTGTGCCTGGTGCTGGTGGCGCTCTACGCGACGTGGTGGTGAGGCGTCAGCCGCGATTCCCCGCGCCCTTGGGTCGGTAGAAGATGTGGGTGCGGATCTGCGCGATCTTGTCGAGCGATCCGATCCAGTAGGGCACCATCCAGTCGGCATGGTAATGCGTCGCGCGGCCGACGGGGCGGAACACCCGCCCGGCCAGCGCGCGCTTCGCCGCGAGGCGCGCCGCCTCCCATCCCTGCCGCTCGGGCCGGCGCGTCTGCGATCCGTCGCAGGTGAAGGAGAATTGGCAGCCCGTCTGTAGCGCCGATCCCTGATAAACCACGCCGCAGACGGTGTGCGGATATTGCACCAGCCGCACGCGGTTGAGCACCACCTGGATCACCGCCTGCTGCGCGCGCAGATCGCTCCCCGCCTCGTAGAGCGCGGCGGTGGCGAGGCACTGCACCGCCTGCTCTCGTGCCGCCGGTGTGCCGTGAAAGCGGAACGGCTCGGCCGGCTGCATCCGGTCCGTCACGAACGGGATGCGCGCATTGTAGGCGCGCGCCTGCTCCATGGTGAGCGTGGGCTTCGGCTGCGGCCTGGGCACATCGCGCCGCGCCACCAGCCACGCCACGATCAGCACCACCGCGAACAGGCCGACAGCGATGTACGGCGTGGGATCGACCGTTGTCCTTCGCCGATATCGCCTCCGCCTCGCCATCGCCGCCGCCTAGCCGCTCGGCGGGGCGGCGACAACGCGTGCGTCAGACCGTCGGCGTCGCCTTGGGCGTGAACAGCCGCACCCCGAACACCGGGCCGGCGGTGTGGCCGGTGTGCGGCTGGAAGCGGACCATCACGCTTTTCTTGCCGCGCGTCATCGCCTCGGGCACCGCATAGTCGATATCGATGAACTCGCCGGGCTTCAGCGCCTCCAGTTCCTGCGTGGCAACCTTCTGGCCGTCGATCAGGATGTCGAAGATGCGCTTGCGCTCGTCGCCCCAATAGGTCGCCTCCAGCACCAGCGGGCCGGGCTTCACGTTCATGCGGAACTGGAAGAAGCCGCCGCTGCGCGCATCGCGCCCCTGCCGTCCGCGATAGACCACGGGATAGGAGATGTCGGAGGTCAGATCATGATCGCGCTCGGGCTGCATCTCGCCCAGATGCATCACGTCCACCGACCGCGCGGCGAGATCGGCGAGGCGCGCCTGCTCTGCGGCGAAGGCGACCTTCTCCTTCTCCCAGCCAGCATCGGTGAAGCGCTTGAAATAGACCGCGCTCCGGCGCTGCCATGCCTTGTAGAAGGGGCCAAAGGTCATGTCCGCCGGGCGACCGAGGCCCTGCGTCCGATAGACCGCCGGCTGCGCACCATCCGCATGGAAGCCACCGAGGATGTCGCTGCCCACCAGCGCTGGCGCGGCGGCACTGGCGAGATCCTTGTCGGCCGGGCCGAGATCGGCGGCGAGCACCAGCGGCCCGCGCAGGATCGCGATCGTGTCGGGATCGTCAGGCGTCGATTCGGTGCGCAGCTCCATCGGCAGCGTCATCGCCAGCACGTCGCCCGCCTGCCAGCGGCGGCGCACGATCGCATAGCCGGCGGCGCGCTCCACCTCGACCGGCTTGCCGTTGACGGTGAGGCTCGCGGACTTCGCCCAGCCCGGCACGCGCATCGCGATCGCGAAGGCCCCTGCCCGCTTCAGCGTCGAAAGCCTGAGCCGCACCGCGCCGTCATAGGGATAGCCGGTGGCCAGCTCGACATCCGCGCCCTTGGCCGCCCAATGCGCGCGAGACGGGATGAACAGGTTCACCAGCAGAGTGTCCTTGGCGCTCCAGTAGATCGAGTCGCCATGCTTGGCGTGGCTCTCCATTCCCGATCCGACGCAACACCAGAAGTCGTTGACCGGCTCCGACCAGCCGCGCTTGATGCCCGACATCAGCGGGGTCATGTAGGTGAACATCCCCGTCGACGGATCCTGGGCCGCCAGCACGTGGTTGAAGTGGGTGCGCTCGTAATAATCGAACAGCGCGCCGTCCGGCTGCCAGCCATACAGATGCCGGGTCAGCTTCAGCATGTTGTAGCTGTTGCAATGCTCGCACGTCTGCTCGGTCAGGTGCTTGGAGATCGCATCGGGCGCGAAGAAATATTCGCGGTCGGCATTGCCGCCGATCACGTAGCTGTGGTGCTGCGTCACCGTCTCCCAGAAGAAGCGCGCGCCGTCGCCGGGAGCCTGCCGGCCGGTCAGCTCGTGGATACGGGCGAGGCCGATCAGCTTGGGGATCTGGGTGTTGGCGTGGATGTTGGCCAGGTCGTCCTGCCCCTTCTCCAGCGGATCGAGCACCTTGTTGTCGTGGATGCGTGTCGCCACCGTCATCCACTGGGCATCGCCGGTGCGGGCGGAAAGCTCGGCATAGCTCTCGTTCAGGCCACCATATTCGCAACCGAGCATCGTCTGCATCTGATCGTCGGAGAGCGAGGCGAACACCCGCTGGAAATAGCGGGCGAGGCCGATCGCCACCTGCAGTGCCTGCTGGTTGCCGCACAGCTCTTGCGCGTCGAGCAGGCCGGCGAAGGTCTTGTGGATGTTGTACAGCGGGGACCAGGCGCCGTTGAGATCGAAACCACCGGAGCGGATATCGCCCTTCATGATCTCGGGGAAGATTTCCTCGCCGTCGACCAGCGTGCCGTCCTTGCGCTTGCGCTGGAGGCCGGCGACGTAGCCGGTGCCGCGTGCCTTCTGACACTCGGCCAGCTCGGCGACGATGTAGTCGACGCGACGCTTCGCCTCGGCGTCGCCGGTCTGCGCGTAGATCAGCGACAGCGCGGAGAGATAATGGCCGAGCGTGTGGCCGGCGATCGTGTCGCTCTCCCAGCCGCCATAGACCTCGCCCTTGGGCGTAAGGCCGGAATATTTGCGGAAATTATGGAGTAGCCGGTCCGGCTCGAGGCTGAGCAGATATGTGTGATTGGCCTGCACCGCATCGAGGAAGGGCGACGGCAGCAGCCGCACGTCCTTGAGTGGCAGCGGTTCGGGATGCGCCGGCAGTAGGCTGTTCGCGCCGCCCGCAGTCACCGCCAGCGAGCGGCCAGCCCAGCCGCCGGCCACCGCGACAAGGCCGGCACCCGCCAACATGCCCCGCCGCGTCGTCGCCATGATCATCCCGCTCTCCTTGTCAGCTTGAAGGATACGTTATACGATCCTTGAGATGATGCAAGCGGGAGGCGCGGCGTATGCGTGGTTTCAAGGCGGGATATATGGCGATGGTGGCGGTTTCTGCGATCATGACGGCGGGTGGTGCGATGGCGGCGGATACCGCCGAGGATACACGTTTCAAGGCGATCTACTCGGCCGAATGGACCTGGCGCGAGCATCAGCGCGCCGACGACGAGGATAGCGGCGACCGCATCTCCCCGCACCTTCCCGACGTTGGCCCGGCGGCACAGGCGGACAGGCTCAAGATGTGGACCGACGTGACGGCCAAACTCGCCGCGATCGATCCGGCGAAGCTCTCGGCCGAGAACAAGGTCAATTTCGAGATCTACAAGGATCAGATCGCCGCCCTGCTCACTGCCCAGCGCTATCGCGACTATGAGAAGCCGCTGAACGCGGACACCAGCTTCTGGGGCAATGTCGCGGGCAGCGCGCGGCAGAGCTTCAAGACAGAGCACGACTATCGCAACTATCTCTCGATGCTCGGCGAGATGCCGCGCTATTTCGACCAGCAGATCGCCAACATGAAGGCCGGCGAGGCGCGCGGCTTCACCCCGCCCAAGATTACGGTGGAGGGCCGCGACGCGACCGTCACCTCGATCACCGATCCGAAAACGGTGGAGGAAAACCCCTTCTACGCGCCGTTCGCCAAGATGCCGGCGACCATCCCCGCGGCGACACAGGCGGAGCTGCGCGCGGCGGGCGCGGCGGCGATCCGCGACAAGGTGATCCCCGCGCACAAGACGCTGCTCGCCTTCCTGCGCGACGAGTACATCCCCCACGCCAAGGTTGCGCTGGACGCCTATTCGCTGCCCGACGGCAAGGCCTATTACCAGAGCAAGATCAAGGAGTTCACCACTCTCGATCTCACGCCCGCGCAGATCCACCAGATCGGGCTGGACGAGGTCGCCAAGATCCACGCCGAGATGCTGGACGTGATGAAGGAGGTGAAGTTCCAGGGCGATCTGCCCGCCTTCCTCACCTTCCTGCGCACCGATCCGCGCTTCTACGCCAAGACGCCTGACGAACTGCTCAAGGACGCCGCCTGGATCGCCAAGCGCTTCGACGGCAAGGCGAAGGACTGGTTCGGCCACCTGCCGCGCAGCCGCTTCGCGATCATTCCCGTGCCGGCCGACATCGCCCCCTTCTACACCGGCGGGCGCGGCGGGCCGGGCGTGTATCTGGTCAACACCTACAATCTGCCGTCGCGCCCGCTTTATTCGCTGACCGCGCTGACGCTGCACGAAAGCGCGCCGGGCCACGCCTTCCAGATGCCGCTGGCCGCCGAGAACAAGGATCTGCCGCCCTTCCGCCAGAACACCTACATCTCGGCCTATGGCGAAGGCTGGGCGCTCTATTGCGAGAAGCTGGGCGTCGAGATGGGCATGTACGAAACGCCCTACGATCGCTTCGGGATGCTCAGCTACCAGATGTGGCGCGCGGCGCGGCTGGTGGTGGATACCGGCATCCATTCGGAGGGCTGGAGCCGCGAGCAGGCGCAAAAATATCTCCACGACAATACCGCACTCGCCGATCACGAGATCGAGACCGAGGTCGATCGCTACATCGCCTGGCCGGGTCAGGCGCTGAGCTATTATCTCGGCGAGAAGACCATTCTCGATGCGCGGGCGAAGGCGGAGAAGGCGCTCGGCCCCAAGTTCAACATCCGTGCCTTCCACGACACCGTGCTGCAGATGGGATCGGTGCCGATGCCGGTGCTCCAGGCCCGCATCGACCGCTTCATCGCGGAAGGCGGCAAGGGTCCGTATCCCGACGAGGAGTGAGGCTTAGATCCTCCCCCTCAGGGGGGAGGAGGAAGTCTATACCCGATCGATCGCCGGCTGCGGCTCGGTGAACCAGCGCGGGCCGGTGTCGGTCATGTAGAAATGGTCCTCCAGCCGAACGCCGAAGCGATCGGGCACGACGATCATCGGTTCGTTGGAAAAGCACATGCCGGTATCGAGCGGCGTACGGTCGCCCCGCACCAGATAAGCGGGTTCGTGGATCGACAGGCCGATACCGTGGCCCGTGCGATGCGGCAGGCCGGGCAGGCGATAGTCCGGCCCTAGCCCCGATTTTTCCAACACGACGCGCGCCGCCTGATCGACGCTCTCGCAGGGCGCACCGGGACGGGCGGCGGCGAAGGCGGCAGCCTGCGCCTCCTTCTCGACATCCCAGATCGCGCGCGCCTCGTCCGACGGCGTACCGAAGGCGTAGGTGCGGGTGATATCGGAGTGATAGCCCTCCACGGTGCAGCCGGTGTCGATCAGCACGAGATCGCCCTCTTCCAGCGCCTGTTCGCCGGGCAGGCCGTGCGGGAAGGCGGTGGCGCGGCCGTACTGGACGATACAGAAGCTCGACCCCGAAGCGCCCAGCGCCCGATGCGCCTCGTCGATGAAGCGCTTCACCGTGCCGGTGGTGACGCCGGGCGCGAGGATGCTGGCGGCACGGCGATGCACCTCCAGCGTCATGTCCTTGGCCTGCTGCATCAGCGCGATCTCGGACGGAGACTTGCGCATCCGGCAGTCGTCGATCGCGGGAGCGCCGTCGATCAGGGTAACGCCGCCCGCGGCGCGCCGCAGACGCTCGGCCATCTGGAACGGAAAGGACGGATCGATCGCCACCGTGCGCGCGCCGATCGCGGCCAGCGCATCGGCTACGAGATCGTGGGGATTCTCATCCTCCTCCCACAATCGGATATCGACATCGATCGACAGATCCGCCTGCAGCGATCCCAGCTCGAAGCGCGGGCAGACCATCACCGGCTCGCCCTTCACCGGCAGCAGCATCGCCACCAGTCGCTCGGTCGCCCCCCATGGCACGCCCGCGAAGTAACGCAGCGAGGTGCCCGCGTTGATCAGCAGCGCATCGGCACCCATGCGATCGGTGAAGGCGCGGGCGCGCTCGATGCGCTGCAGCCGTTCCGCACGGGTGATGGGAGGCGCCTTCGTCGCCCACGGCTTGAGGGCGGCCAGCACGTCCGCCGCATTCGATCCACCGATGCTCACGCTCTAATCCTCTCTACTCGAACCGTCCGATGTCGAAGCCCGCGATATCCACGGCCGGCCGCTCGTTCGTGGCCAGCGCGGCGACGATCTCCCCGGTCACCGCGGAGAGCGTCAGACCGAGATGCTGGTGCCCGAACGCATATAACAGATTGGCCGCACGTCGACTCCTCCCGATCGCGGGCAGATAATCGGGCAACGTCGGCCGCGATCCCATCCAGCGCGTGAAGGGCGGCGGCATCGGCAGGCCGAGCGCCGCCGCATGCGCCTCCAGCCGATCCCACTTGGCCGGATCGGCCGGCGCATTCGGATCGCCCGGCTCGACGAAGCTCGCCGCCTGCACGCAGCCGGCATAACGGGTGACGATCATCGATCGATCCTCGAACACCACGGGCGGCATGCTGGCGGGCCAGTCGGCATCGGCGGCGCGGATGTGGTAGCCGCGCTCCGCAACGATCGGCGCGCGATGGCCGAGCGGGCGGAGCAAGGCGCCCGAGCGGACGCCGGCAGTCAGCACGATCAGGCCCGGATCGGAGACCGGCGCGCCGTCGACCAGAAGCGCCGCGTCGCCTCCCCGTGCGACGAGTTGCGCCTTGCCGGCCACGATCCGTCCACCCGCGTCGCGGAGCGTCGCCTCCATCGCATCGGCGAGCATCGCAAGATCGGCGATCTGCCCGGTATCGGTGAAGCGGATCGCGCCGGCCGGCCTGATGCCGATGGACGCCAGAGCCTGCATTTCCTGCGCGGTCGCATCGCGGAAGCGCGCCGTGCCGGTGTCGGCCTTCGCCCATGCCGCGCGGCCGGCGCTCGCCGCCGCCGCCGTCGTCCATGTGACGAAATGCCCGTCCTCGCGTAGCAGGCTGTCTCCCGGCAGGCTGGCGGCCAGCCGGCGCCATGCCGGCATCGCCTCACCGACGAGGCCGGAAAGCGCCGTCTTGCCCGCCGCGAACCTGTGCGGCGCGGAGGCTCTCAGCAGGCGGAGGCCGAAGGGCAGCCAGTAGCGCCACTGCGCCGGCGGAAAGGCCAGCGCCCCGCCCCGCGAGAAGAGACGCCCCGGCACCGACCGGATCGCGGCGCTCGAGGCCAGCGGCTCGACCTGCTCGATCGCGATATGCCCGGCATTGCCCCAGGACGCGGCCTGCCGCCCGGTATCGTCATCGACCAGCGTGACGTCGATCCCATGGCGTGCCAGCGCCAACGCGCTCGCCAGCCCGATGATGCCGCCACCGATGATCGTCGCTCGCTTCGTCATATCCTGCCTTGATGTCGCTTCGCCGTTATCGTATACCTTATCTGTATTCAACGGCTTTGGATGCGAAACGGGATGATTGTTTACGTTTTCGCGTTGCAGCATGCCCCCCAAAAGCGGCAGAAGGGCTACCGTATACCGGAGCCCGTTTACCCATGAGCATCGTCGTCCGCACCCTGTCCGAGCAGATTTTCACCATCGTCCGCGAGCAGATCGTATCGGGCAAGCTGCCCGTCGAGCAGGCAATCCGGCAGGATGCGCTTGCCAATGAGCTGGGTGTCTCCAAGATCCCGCTGCGCGAGGCGCTGGCCCGGCTCGAACAGGAAGGCCTGCTGATCAGCCAGGCCAATCGCGGCTTCTTCGTGCGCGCCATGTCGGCGGACGAGGCGGAGGAGGTGTTCGCGCTGCGCCTCGCGATCGAGCCGGACGCGGTGGCCGCCGCCGCGCTCGCCGCGACCGACGAGGACCAGAGGGCGGCCGCCGACGCGCTCGCCGCGCTGGACGAGGCGGCCGCCGGCCACCTGAACGACGTCGCCGCGCGCAACCGCGATTTCCACACCGCGTTGGTCCGCCCGGCGAACCGGCTGCTCACGCTCCAACTGGTCGAGCGCCTGCAGGTGATGTCCGAACGCTACGTCCACAAGCATCTCGAGCCCGCCGGCCGCGAGGATCGCGCGCATCTGGAGCATGAGGTGCTGCTGCAGGCATGGCTCGCGCGCGACGCGGATCGCGCGCGCGGCCTGGCCGCCGCCCATATCGAAGGTACGCTCTCCGACCTGCGGCGGCAGCTCGGGCGGTGACGCGGCCCTCGACAGAGCCGCCCACGGGCTGATCGCGCCGATCCGCCCCCGACACTGACGGAGACCTTATGCCGCTTGCCATCCCGCGGGCGCGTGCGCTCGCGCTCGCATTGTCGTGCCTGCCGCTCCCCGCGATCGCGGCCACCCCGGTCGAGACGGTGGTGACGGATTATGAGGCACTGTCCAAGCAGACCAACGGCGACGACGGCCCCGGCTGGCCGGATGTCTCCAAGGCGGCCGCGGATACCCGTGCCAAGGCCTATGCCACTCTCAAGGCCCGCCTCGACGCCCTGCCGCCCTCCCCGGCCGGCGGCGAGGAGGCGCTGACCCGGCGGCTGCTCGACTGGCGGCTCGGTATCCAGGTCGAGGGCGCGCACTGGGACGAGGATCGCATCCCGTTCGACAATGGCGACGGCTTCTTCAACACCGCCAATTATGCCGCCGCGACCACCGTGATCCGCAGCGAAGCCGATGCGAAGGCGTGGATCGGCCGCATCCGCGCCTTCCCGGCCTATTACGACCAAATGATCGCCAACATGAAGCGCGGTATCGCCACCGGCTTCGTGCAGCCCAGGCCGACCGCGCAATCGGTGGCGGCGATCCTGAAGATCGCGTCGGACTAGCCGGCGGAGGCCAGCCCGCTCCTGTCTCCGCTCAAGTCGCTGCCCTCGACCATCCCCGCCGACCGGCAGGCAACGTTGCGCGCCGAGGCGCTGGCGGCGGTGAAGACATCCGTGAAGCCCGCGCAGGCGAAGATGCTCGCCTTCTTCACCGACGAATACGTGCCGCATGCTCGCGCCACGCTCGGCGCCTCCAGCCTGCCGGACGGGCGCGCTTATTACGCGTTCACGGTGCGACGCTCGACCACGACCGACCTGACGCCCGACGCGATCTTCGCGCTCGGCGAGAAGGAGGTCGCGCGTATCCACGCCGAGATGGAGGCGCAGATGCGCGCCACCGGCTTCAGCGGCACGCTGCCCGAGTTCCTCGTCAAGCTGCGCACCGACAAACAGTTCTACGCGCCCGATCTCCAAACCTACATCGAGAAAGCGAGCGAGATCGGCAAGCGGATCGATGGGCTGCTGCCGCTCTGGTTCGGCACGCTGCCCCGCCTGCCCTGGACGATCCGGGTGAAGCCGCCCGAGCTGGAGGGCTCCTCCGGCGGCTACAATCTGGGCGATCCGGCCAAGGGCGTGGCGGGCGCGGTGGTGGTTGGCCGCAGTTCGTTCGGCGATCCGCTGTTCGGGCTGCCGGCGTGGATCCTCCACGAAGGCGTGCCGGGCCATCACCTCCAGATCGCGCTGAGCCAGGAACGCACCGATCTCCCCGCCTTCCGCCGCCGCGACAAGCCGACCGCCTTCGTCGAAGGCTGGGCGCTCTATTCGGAACAGCTCGGCGAAGAAATGGGCGTCTATCGCACCCCCTATGAACGCTTCGGCCGCCTCTCCTTCGACATGTGGCGCGCCTGCCGCCTGATGATGGACGTCGGCATCCACTGGAAGGGCTGGAGCGCCGACCAGGCGATGCGCTGCCTTCAGGACAATACCGCGCTGCCCGATCGTGTGGTGAAGGGCGAGACGCAGCGCTACATCGCCTGGCCGGCGCAGGCGCTCGCCTACAAGGTGGGCGAGCTCGGTTTCCTTGCCGAGCGCAAGCGGGCGGAGCAGGCGCTGGGCACCCGCTTCGACATTCGCGCCTTCCACGATGCGGTGCTGGACGAAGGGCCGATGCCGCTCTCGATCCTCCACGACCAGATGACGCGGTGGATCGAGGCGAAGGGCGGCAAGGCGCTTTAGGCGGCCTTGCCGAGCAGGCTGCGCGAGCGCCCATAGGCCACATAGGCGACCAGCCCGATCAGGTTCCAGATCAGGAAGCGGACCAGCGTCTTTTCGGGCAGCGAGAAGAGCAGGTAGATACAGCCCAGCACCGCGAAGGTGCCGACCACGTAGGGGGCCGGGCAGCGGAAGATACGCGCTATGTCGGGCGCGCGGCGGCGCAGGATCATCATGCACAGGCCGACCGCGATGAAGGCGATCAGCGTGCCGGCATTGGCCAGCTCGGCGATCTCGCTGACGTTGAAGAAGGCCGCGATCACGGAGACGAATATTCCGGTGATGCCCGTCACCAGCACCGGCGAGCCGGTCCGCTTCGAGACCTTCGACAGCACGCCCGGCAGCAGGCCGTCACGCGCCATCACGAAAAAGATGCGGCTCTGCCCATACATCATCACGAGGATCACCGAAGGCAGCGCCACCAGCGCCGCGCCGGCCACCAGCCAGGACACCACCGGATGGCCGAGCAGGCGCAGCACCAGCGCCAGCGGCTCGGGCGATCCCGCGAGCATCGTGTAGGAGAGGGCACCGACCGCCGTCAGCGCGACGAGGATGTAGATGGTGGTGGATACGGCCATCGATCCGATGATGCCGATCTTCAGGTCACGCCCCGGATTGCGCGCTTCCTCCGCCGATGTCGCCACCGCGTCGAAGCCATAGAAGGCGAAGAAGACGATCGCGGCCGCCGCCATCACCCCGCGCTTCTCGCCGCCCTGCATCGATCCGCCGAAGCCGTAGGGCATGAACGGATGGAGGTGCGCGGGATCGAAGGCCGGTGCCGCGAAGACGACGAACACCGCCAGCGCGACCAGCTTGATGATCACCAGCACGATGTTCAGCGTCGCGCTCTCGCGCGTGCCGGCCATCAGCATCGCGGCGATGATCATCGAGACGAGGACCGCCGGCAGGTTGATGATGCCGCCGTCATGCGGACCGACGAGCAGCCAGTGGGGCAAATGGACGCCGGCGGATTCGATCAGGCCCACCAGATAGCCGGACCAGCCCACCGCCACGCCCGAACAGGCGAGCGTATATTCGAGGATGAGGCTCCACCCGACCACCCAGGCGAGCGTCTCGCCCATCACCGAGTAAGTGTAGGTGTAGGCGCTGCCGGCGGTCGGGATCATCGTCGCCAGCTCGGCATAAGCGAGCGCCGCGCAGGCGCAGACCGCGCCGGCGATGGCGAAGGCCAGGATCACCGCCGGCCCCGCCCGGTCCGCGCCGACCCCGGTCAGCGTGTAGATGCCGGTGCCGACGATCGCACCGACACCCAGCGCGATCAGGTGCGGCCAGGAGAGCGTCGGTTTCAGACGGTGGGCGTCATTCGGGTCGGCGCTGCGTTCGATCGGCTTCACCGGACCCAGAAAACTCATCCACCCACCCTTTTGCCGTTATTGATTGTCAGACGACCGAGAAGCCCGCCCAGAAGGGATCCTCGCGATCGATCCAGATCGTGTTGAAGCCGGTCGCGATCGCCGATCCCTCGATCGAGGGGATGATGCCCGGCACGCCGCCGAAGTCCACCGCTTCCTCGACGCGGCCGATGAAGCGGCTGCCGATATAGCTTTCGTGGACGAAGCGATCGCCGACCTTCAGCTTGCCCTTGTGCACCAGATGCGCGAGCCGCGCCGAGGTGCCGGTGCCGCAAGGGCTGCGATCGATCGCGCGCTCACCGTAGAAGACCGCGTTGCGGCCGTCCGCGCCCTCGCCCTTCGGCTTGTCCGCCCACAGCACATGGGTGACGCCCCGGATGCGATCGTCGAGCGGATGCACCGGCTCGATGGCCGCCTGCATCAGCGTGCGGACGGTGCGGCTCAGCTCGACGATGCGCGAGGCCCGAGATCGTCGAGGCCGGTATAGGCCCCTTGTGGCTCGACGATCGCGTAATAATTGCCCGCCGTAGAAAACATCGACGCTGAGCGGGCCGAAGCCCGGCACGTCGATCTCCACGCCCGTCGCCGCGACATAGGCCGGCACGTTGCGGATGCGCACCCAGCGGACGCGATTGCCCTCGGCACCATATTCGATGTCGATGATGCCGGCCGGCACCTCGATGCGCAGCCTGCCCGGCTCGCGCGGGGTGATCAGGCCGTGCTCCAGCCCGAAGGTCACCATGCCGATCGTGCCGTGGCCGCACATCGGCAGGCAGCCCGACGTCTCTATGAAGAGGATGCCGCAATCGGCGTCCTCGCGGGTCGGCGGATAGAGGAAGCCCCCCGACATCATGTCATGCCCGCGCGGCTCGAAGCAGAGGCCCGTGCGGATCCAGTCGAAGCGGGCCAGGAAATCCTGGCGCCGCTCGATCATGTTCGCCCCCTTGAGCAAGGGCGCGCCACCGAACACGAGGCGGACGGGATTGCCCGCCGTATGGCCGTCTATGCAGAAGAAATGGTGGCGCATGGCCCTCCTCAGGCGGCCTTCGCGGCCTGTTTGCTCGGCTGCGTCGCCGCCGCCTCTTCCACCCAGCGGATCACGTCGGCCCGACGCTGGCCGGTGAGCGGCAGGCGCGGCATGCGGACACGCTCGCTGCCCCGGCCCATGATCTGCTCGGCGAGCTTGATCGACTGGACCAGATCATGCTCGGCATCAAGGTGCAGCAGCGGCATGAACCAGCGGTAGATGGCGCGCGCCTCTTCCCACTTGCCCTCCTCGAACGCCTGGACGAGCCGGACGGACTCGACCGGGAAGGCGCTGGTGAGGCCCGAAACCCAGCCCGATGCGCCGAGCGCCAGCCCTTCAAGCGCCACGTCGTCGAGGCCGGCCATCACGTCGTAGCGATCGCCGAAGCGGTTGATGATGTCCGTGAAGCGGCGCGGATCGGGCGCGCTTTCCTTCACCGCGACGATGTTCTTCACGTCGGACAGCGCAGCCAGCGTCTCGAAATCGACGCTGACGCGGTAGGCCGGCGGATTGTTATAGAGCATGATCGGCAGCGAGGTCGCCTCCGCGACCGCACGGAAATGCGACTGCAGCTCGTTCACGGTCGGCACGTAGACCATCGCGGGGAGCAGCATCAGCGCGTCGACGCCGATCTTCTCGGCATCCTTCGCATATTGGATGGCGCGTGCCGTGGTCAGTTCGGAGACGCCCGCGACCAGCGGTACCCGGCCGCCCACCGCCTCGACCGCGCCGGCGAGGACGGATCGCTTCTCGTCAGGCTCCAGCGAGTTGTTCTCGCCGCAGGTGCCGAGCAGGATCAGGCCGTCGACGCCGTCATCGACGAGCGCCGTCTGAACCTTCTGGGTGGCGTCGAGATCGATCGAGAAATCGTCCGCGAACTGGGTGGTTGCGGCGGGATAGACGCCCGTCCAGAGCGCCCGCTTAGCGGTCATGAGATGCAGTCCTCCGTGCTTTCTCCATTTTCGTATACGGTATCCGCCATCTTCGCAAGCCGCTTTTCAGCGGCTGCGACGAACCGCAGCGGATAGAGGAAAAGGGCAGGCACGAACTGCGCGACGGAGGCAGCTTACCCCTGTCGCGCCACCTGGAAGCCGGCGAAGGACTGGCGCACCGGCATGATCTCCAGCCGGTTGACGTTGAGGTGCGGCGGCAGCTCTGCGACCCAGAGGAGCATGTTCGCGATGTCCTCCCCCGTCATCGGCTGTGCGCCCTGATAGAGCGCATCGGACGCTCCCTTATCGCCACCGGTGCGGATCAGGGTGAACTCGGTCTCGGCCATACCCGGCTCGATCGAGGTCACGCGTACGCCGGTGCCGTGCAGATCGGACCGCAGACCGAGCGAGAATTGCGATACGAACGCCTTGCTGCCGCCATAGACGTTGCCGCCGGCATAGGGATAGGTCGCCGCCACCGAGGACAGGTTGATCACCGCGCCCTTGCGCGCGATCAGCGCGGGCAGCAGCTTGTGGGTCAGCGACACCAGAGCGGTGACGTTAGTGTCGATCATCGTCTTCCACTGCGCGAGATCGGCCTGCTGCGCGGGCTTGGTGCCAAGCGCAAGCCCGGCATTGTTGATCAGCAGGTCGATCCCCGCGAAAGCCTCGGGCAGCGCGTCGATCGCGGCGTCGCGCGATACGTCGTCTCGCACGTCGAAGGCTGCGGGATGCACCTTGTCGGTGCCGAGCGTGGAGACCAGCGCGTCCAGCCGTTCGGCGCGGCGGCCGGTCGCGACCACCTTCCAGCCGGCACCCGCAAAGGCGTGGACGGCGGCCTCGCCGAAGCCCGACGTGGCACCGGTGATGAAAACGGTCTTGCTCATAAGGGGTCTCCTGTCGCGGTCGGCGCAGGACTTAGCGGCGCCGCCCGCCGAGCGGAACCCTACGTCGATCAAGTCCACGCCACGCGCACGGCCTATCGCGTGATGGCGCGCGCTTGCTCGCGGAGGCCTGCGCGGACGGTTCCGCCAGCGCCCGATCGGCGGGAAGCGGCTCGCCGAATACCGGATAGCCCTTTGCATCGAACGTGAAGCGCTGGGCGTGCGGCGCGCGCTTGGCCGTGCACTTCATGTCAGGCCCCGGATTGGCATGGAACACGATCCAGTGCTCGCGCCCGTCCGGCGAGGTGAAGAAGCCGTTGTGGCCGGTCGCGTAGACGCTGTTGGAGGGCGACTTCTTCAGCACCGGCTGCGGAGCCTTCTGCCAGCTTTCCGGAGCGAGCGGATCGCTGCCGGGCGCGGCATGCAGCAGGCCGAGCGCATAATCGTCCGACCAGCAGGCCCCCGCCGAATAGGTCAGGAACAGATCGCCCTTCGGCCCGGCGAGAAATTCCGGTCCTTCGAGGATCGATCGGCCGCCGCGCGTTTCCCACTCCCTGTCGGGACGCGCGATGACCACCTCTGGCCCATCGAGCGTCCACGGATTGGCCATGCGGACGATGGCGAGGTCGCTCTCCGGCCCGACATAGGGCGAATAGACGAAATAACGCTGGCCCCGATAGGCGAAGGTGGTGCCGTCGATGCCATTATGCTGCGTCTTCAGCCGGCCCCGGTCGATCCACGTACCGGCCAGCGGATCGGCCGCGTCATTCTCCAGCACGAAGATCCCGCGATGGGCGTCGTCGTCATGCCCGTCCTCGGCGGCAGTGTAGTAGATGAACCACTTGCCATCGATGCGATGCAGTTCAGGCGCCCAGACGGAGATGGCATTCGGCCCGTGCGCCGGGGGAGTCCACACCGTATGCGGCACCGCGTCGCGAAACCCGCCAAGGCTGGTCGACGCCCGGATGACCAGCCGGTTGCCGTCGGTCTTCATCAGATAATAGGTCGATCCCGCGCGCGCGATCCACGGATCGGGGCCGGACGGGAGCAGCGGATTGGTGAACGTTCGGGGCGCCACCGCCCCCGTCAGCGAGGCAAGAGCCACAATGCCAAGCAGGGCTTGTCCGATCCGGCGCATCTCTTCCTCATCAAATTATCTTATAATTCCGCATCGCAAGAACATGGGTTGGATGCAACCGATTTTATAAGATAAATGTGCGACAAGCCGGCCACCATCGACGCGATGCAAGGCGCCCGGTGCAGAGGATGCCATGAACGATTGCAAATTTTTCGGTGCGGGATTCACCAGGCGGGCGCTCCTGCGATCCTGCTCGTATCTGTCGGTGGCGACATGGCTCGCGCCGGGCCTGGCGCGGGCAGATCCCGCCCTTCCCGCCGCAGCCGTCCCGCATCCCGCTCCGCCCCGCGCGCCCGGTCAGAACCGCGCGCCGCTGGCAGGCCAGCCCTTCCTGCCGCTGCCGAGCGGGTCGATCCGTCCGGCAGGCTGGCTGGAACGGCAGATGCGCATCCAGGCCGATGGCATGGGCGGCCGGCTCGACGAGACATGGCCGGATGTCGGCCCGAACAGCGGCTGGCTGGGCGGCACCGGCGAAAGCTGGGAGCGCGGCCCCTATTTCGTCGACGGCCTGCTGCCCCTCGCCTGGGCGCTCGACGATCCGGCACTCAAGGCCAAGGCCCAGCGCTTCATCGACTGGACGCTCGATCATCCGCAGCCGGACGGCATGTTCGGCCCAACGTCCAACGACGATTGGTGGCCGCGCATGGTGATGCTGAAGGTGCTGATCCAGTATCACGAACTGACCGACGACCCGCGCGTGATCCCGCTGATGCGCCGCTATTTCGCGCACCAGCTCAAGGCGTTGCCGGCACGCCCGCTCAAGGATTGGGGGCGTTTCCGCTGGCAGGACGAACTGGTCGCGGTGCTGTGGCTCTACAACCGGACCGGCGACGCCTCGCTGCTCCGGCTGGCGGAGTTGCTGCGCACGCAAGGGTGGAACTGGCAGGCCGAATATGCCGACTTCCCGTTCAAGGCCAAGCTGTCCGCCGAGGAACTCGGCCTCGACGAGAGCAAGGGCGGCAATTCCGCCAACGGCCTCAGCGACCGGACGCTCTCGGCGCATGGCGTCAACAACGCGATGGGCGTGAAGACCTCGCCCCTGTGGTCGATCGTATCGGGCCGCGCGGCGGATCGCGACGCGATCAAGGCCGAACTGGCGGTGCTCGATCGCTATCACGGCCTGCCGATCGGCATCTTTTCCGCCGACGAGCATCTCGCCGGCACCAGCCCGAGCCAGGGCATCGAGACCTGCGCGATCGTCGAGATGATGTATTCGCTGGAACTGGCGCTGGCGATCACCGGCGACGCGGCGATCGCCGACCGGATCGAGCGCATCGCCTACAATGCGCTGCCCGCCGCCTTCACCGACGACATGTGGGCGCATCAATATGACCAGCAGCCGAACCAGATCAAATGCAGCCTCGCCAAAGGGCCGTGGACGACCAACGGGCCGGAAGCGAACCTCTTCGGGCTGGAACCGCATTTCGGCTGCTGCACGGCAAACTTCCATCAGGGCTGGCCGAAGCTCAACGCCAGCCTGTGGATGGCGACGGCCGAGGGCGGGCTGGCGGCTATGCTCTATGCACCGTGCACGGTAGGTACGGTCGTTAGCGGCATCCCGCTGCAGATCGAGCAGGCGACCGACTATCCGTTCCGCGACACCGTGGCGATCACCCTGCATCCCGAACGGGAGGTCGCCTTCCCGTTGGTGCTGCGCGTGCCGGGCTGGGCACGATCGGCCACGGTCTCGATCAATGGGGTGCCGGTCCATGCCACCCCGGCGGGCGGTTTCGTCACGATCCACCGCGCATGGCGCGCAGGCGACCGGATAGAGGCACGCTTCGACATCGCAACGCGTCGCGTCGAGACGGCGGACGGCGCGAGCACGGTCGAGCATGGCGCCCTGCTCTACGTGCTGCCGATCGAGGAGAATTGGGAAAAGTGGCGCCCGCGCGGGCTGACCGCCGACTGGCAGGTCTATCCGGCCAGCCCATGGAATGTCGGCCTCGCGCCCGATGCCTCTTTGCACCGGACCGAACGGCCGATCTCGCCGATTCCCTTCTCCCGTCGCAGCCCGGCCGCCGTCGTGACGACGGCGGGCCACGTGGTGCCGGAATGGATCGAGGCGCATGGCGGATATGCCGAACCACCGCCGACGGGATCGAAGGCCGGCGATCAGGCGCGCCCGCTCGCGCTGATCCCCTATGGCGCGGCGAAGCTCCGGATCACGGCCTTTCCGACGCTCTTGCCGGGATGAGCGAACGCCGCCCGGATGCACGAGGCATCCGGACGGCGTGCGCGATCAGAACGGATAGTAACGGAAGGTCAGGAACGCCATGTTGTTGTGGGTCTGCGGCATGCCGGCATAAGCGGGCAACCCGGCGCTGCTGCCGGTTCCGTCGAACAGCTGGCGCTGCGTGTAGCTCCACTGGAAGCCGACCTGAGCACGGCCGAACGAGCCGTTGTAGATCTTGTCCCAGGCACCGACGGTGAGCTGGCGGATACGGCGGGTGTTGCCGCCGCAGGCATCCGTCGTCGCCGTGGTCGCCGTCTCGACGAAGCAGCCCGAATTGTCGGCGGTGATCACGCCGAGGCCAGCGGAGCCGCCGTCATAAAGCTGGCGCTGTTCCTGCTCTTCGCCCGCGAAGGCGTAGACATCGAGCTTCGGCGTGGCATGCATCGTGGCGCCGGCCAGCAGCATGAATTCCTTCAGCGGATGCAGATTGCCTTCCTTGTCCGACGTCACGTCGGCAAGGCCGGCCGAACCGTAACGGCCGATGCCGCGACCGCCGATGCCGGAGAACTGCACGTCGAGGAATTTCGGCACCACGTTCAGGTTGATGCTGCCGCCATAGCCCCAGGCCTGCGCGTCGCGGTCGGTCGGCGTGCCGTCCAGATGCTCGGAGAAGGTGCGGTGGATGGCGAACGCCTCGATATGCACGGCGTGGCCCGCTATCTGATCCTCATAGGCGACCTTGCCGATGAAGTCCGGCACATGGCTGAGCGAGAGCGAGGCGCCGGCACCGTTGTAGAACTGCTGGAACGAACCGGCCGGGTTGACCTGGTTGGCGCTGGTCGAGGTGCCCTGCCCGCTGATCGCGGCAACGATGTTCGCCGGGACGCCGGTGCCGCCGAAAGTGGTCTGCGGGTTTTCCGCCGCAAGGCCGGCCCACAGATGATGATCCAGGAAATCACCGACGACGCGCACGCCGGGCTGGCGCGCCCAGGCGAAACCGGGGACGTACTGCGCGTCGATCTGCGGCGGGGCGACCTCGGCACGCGGCGTCATGCCCTTGCTCTGCATGGTGAGCAGCGACCAGTTCTGGCCGGCGAGGACGTGGATGCCGTAATTGCCTTCGTTCCAGTCCACCGTGCCGTAGAGAACGCGGATGCGTGGCACGAAGCTGTTCGACTGGTTCGAGTTGGACGTCTGCGCACCGCCCTGGAAATCGAACTCGCCGTACATGGAGAGGCTGGTCTTCTGGTTGGCCTTGCCCTGCGCGAGGAACGACACGCGGCTCTGGCGGGCCGAGAAGCGGTTTTCCGATCCGTGCGAGGCGTGGCTCTGCCCGGGGAAGGGCACGTTGAAGCTGGACGCGATGTCGTCGCCCTGGAAGCGGCTGCGATAGATGTCCGACAGTTCGAGGAAGCCGCCGGGGGTGATCGTGATGCCCTTGAAGTAGAACTTGTCGTTGTGATGTTCCTTGTCGATCGCGCTGGCGATCTGGGTGTTCACCTGATCCTTGGTGACCGGCGGGGTCGCGGCGACCTGCTGCTGCACCGCTTGGACCTGGGTCTGGGTGGTCTGGAGCGCGCTTTCGGTGGTGTCGACGCGCGCAGAGGTCGCGGTCTGGGCCGTCTTCTGCGTCTCGACCTCGCCTCGCAGATTTTCGACCTCGGCCTGCAGCGCCTTCACCTGCGCCAGCAACTCGGCGTTGGCGGACGGCGCGGCATGATGCGCCTTCTTGTGGACGGCGGCGTTCGCCCCGCCCGCGATAACGAGATTGGCCGCCGCGGTCGCGAGCAGCGCAGTACGGATATTCATGGTGTCTTGCCCCTTGGAAGGTTGGAACCCGCCAAGCGCCGCTAGGAACATGCGGTGACACTTATGTTACATTATCAGTAATCTTCGAGTCATTCTTGATCGAATCGGCGGTATTCCGCGCCAGTCTCAAAGTGAAATTAATTTCACTTTGAGATAAGATCGCATGCAATTATCCATTTCCGCAAAATATGACGAATCAGACTACTGATTTCCACATAACGTCTAGACGTCAATTCCAAAAATTGACCATTTCAACCGATTTTCAGCACAGCGAACTTCCAGATTCGACTCCCACTTGATAGAATCGTGCCGTAAATCGACGCCGTCGAACCCGGAGTTCCGGCGCGCCCAACCGACCCAATCCCGACCTCTCGGGCTTTCCCACCGACGTCCCGGCGCCGATCACCGAAACATGCGCGCGCCCAACAGGAAGGTTCGGTGAAATTCATTTCACTAGCGCCACCGGGGCATCAGGCGCATCTCGATGATGCCGGCCAGAAAGCAGTGACGGTTTAAGCCCCGCCCACCGCTTGCGAGCCGGCCCCATATCATGGGTCGCCGACCCGCTCGTCGGCGAAACTCGTCGCCGGCAGTCCGCTCGACTGCCGGCGACGAAACCTGTTCACGGAGTTTTCTTGGCATGAAGAAGGTTCTGCTCGCACTCGCTTCGGCAGGGGCCGTGATCGCCTGTTCGGGCGTCGCCACCGCCGCCCAGCCCGGCCTGAGCTTCGCCACGCTCGAATATCAGCAGCCGCGCGATCCGCTGCTACCCTCCAACCAGTCGGCCGACATCGTCGAGCAGACCTCGGCCGACCGTCTCGCCCCGGCGCGGACCGCCATCGATCAGGCCGTACCGGCGGGGACGCCCCGCGCCGTGGCCGAGGCCGTGCTGATCAAGGCCGGCGCGCACTGCCGCGTCCAAGGCGCGACCACCGAACGCTGCACCTATCTCGATGTGAGCACGCGCGACCCTTATGTCGATGCCGTCCACTGGAACGTCGACCTCAGCCTCGCGAACGACGCGGTGAGCGGCGTGGAGGTGAACCGCACCTGGGTTCGCGACCTGTGATCGGACGCGGGTTCGGGCCAGTCCCGTTCTTGCAGGCTAATCGACAGCCTCTATTCTAGACCCATGGCCCGGATATTGGTGATCGAGGACGACACTGCCACCGCGCAGGAGATCGTCACGGAACTGGGTGCCCACGGCCACCAGACACTCCATGCCGACAATGGCGACCTCGGTCTCGAGAAGGCGACACGCGAGCCGTTCGACCTGATCACGCTTGATCGGATGCTGCCCGGCATCGACGGGCTGACGCTGGTCGAGCGGCTGCGCGAGCGCCGTATCCATGTACCCGTGCTGATGATCAGCGCGCTGTCAGACGTGGACGAACGCATTGCCGGTCTGCGCGCCGGCGGGGACGATTATCTGACCAAGCCCTTCGCCTCCAACGAGATGGCGATGCGCGTCGAGGTGCTGCTCCGCCGCCAGTCGCAGCAGCCCGCCGAGGAAGCGATCCTGTCCGTCGGCGGAATCGAGATCGACCTCATTCGCCGCAAGGTGAAGGTGGACGGCGAACCGGTGCGCCTACTCCACATGGAGTTGCGCCTGCTCGAGTTTCTTGCCCGCAATGCGGGCGACATCGTCAGCCGAAAGATCATCTTCGAGAAGGTGTGGGGCTATTATTTCGATCCGGGCGCCAACCTGATCAACGTCCACATCGCACGGCTGCGCAAGAAACTGGACCGACCCGACAAGCCATCCGCCATCGTCACCGTGAAGGGCGAAGGCTACCGCCTCGACGCGGTTTGACTATAGGGGGCGCAATGCAGCCCTCGCCGCACCCCGGAACGCCGACCGAGCGATTGCGCCTGCGGGACATCCGCAACACCAGCACATTCCGGCTGACGCTTCTGCTCGGGCTGGTCGCACTCGCCGGCGTGGTCATGCTGACGGTGCTGGTCTATCTGCTGTCGGCCCGCGAATTGACCGCCCGCAGCAATCGAATCCTGCGGGCGGAAGCGGCCCAGCTGATGACGAACCCGGTCTCGTCACTGCCCGCCGCGGTGCGCGTGGCGATGTCGCGAAACAATGGCGGCGGGTTCGACTATTACGGCCTGCTGGATGCCAACCATCGGCGGATCGCGGGGACACTGAGCGGCTCGTCCGGTTTCGAGATTGATCAGCCCAGGGATCTTCCTGCAAAACCGGGGGCGCACGGCCCCATACGCGAGCTGGCGGTGCGGTTGCCGACCGGTGAGATCCTGCTCGTAGGGCACGATATCACGCCGATCGTCGACCTCAGGCGACGGGTCATGATCGTGCTCGTGGCAAGCGCCTTCACCATCGCGCTCATGGTCGTCGCGTCGGCCATCGCGCTCAGCCTCGCGCCGCTGCGGCGCGTCGGCCAGCTCCAGCGCATCGCGCACGAAATCGCCGCCGGACATCTCGAACGACGTATGCCCACCATCGGTCGCGGCGACGAGCTCGATCTGTTGGCCGGCACGGTCAACACGATGGTGGACGAAGTGGGTCGCGTCATCGGGCAGGTGAAATCCGTCACCGATGCGATCGCCCACGACCTGCGCACGCCACTCACCCGCCTGCGCGCCCATCTCGATCGTGCCCGGAAGCAGGAAGACATCGATCCCGACACCGCCGAGCGGCTCGATCTCGCGATGGCCGATCTCGATACCGTGCTGGAACGCTTCACCGCCCTGCTCCGCATATCGGAGATCGAGGCCGGTAGCCGCCGCGCCGGTTTCGCCGAGGTGCCGCTCGATCCGTTGCTGAGATCGCTGGTCGAGCTCTATCAACCGCTGGCCGAGGATCGGGGCATGGCGATCGACCTGCATCTCCATCCGGGCCTTGTGGTGCAGGGTGACCGGAACCTGCTGGTCGAAGCGATCAGCAACCTGATCGACAATGCAATCAAGTTCGCGCCCGAAGGCGGCCGCATCGTGGTGTCTGTGTCCCGCGCCGACAATGGGCTGGCGATCGAGGTGCGCGACAACGGCCCCGGAATCGCGCCGGATCAGCGACAATCCGTCTTGCGCCGGTTTGATCGCGGAAGCGCCTCCGCCCAGATACCGGGATCGGGGCTGGGCCTGAGCGTCGTCGTCGCCGTCGTCCACCTTCACCAATTCGCCCTGGCGCTGGACGACGCCGCACCCGGATTGATCGTCCGCATCTTCGCTCCGGACCAGCCGGGCGCCCCTATCCAGCCGTGAAATTCATTTCACTAGCCTGATCGTCCCATCGCGTCGAAGAGGCGGGGGTCGGTGCTGCACTGCAGCGCATCCCCCCTCGCGCTGCGCAGCATCGGCATCGTGTTCGCATCGGGATGGCCATGCTTCAGCTCGTCAAACTAGCGCTCAGCAAGCCTTATACGTTCGTGGTTCTCGCGATCCTGATCCTGCTTTCGGGCGGGGTCGCGTGGGAAACGACGCCAACCGACATCTTTCCGGACATCAAGATCCCGGTGATCGCGGCCGTGTGGACCTATAACGGCCTGCCGCCCGATCAGATGGCCGGGCGCGTCGTTCGATATTACGAGCAGAATCTGTCGGCGACCGTCAACGACATCCAGCATATCGAAAGCCAGTCGATGAACGGCGTGGCGGTGGTGAAGATCTTCTTCCAGCCGGGCGTCGATATCCGCACCGCGTCCGCGCAGGTGACGGCCTCCTCGCAGACGGTGCTGAAGCAGTTGCCGCCGGGCATCACGCCGCCGCAGATCCTGAACTATTCGGCATCGACGGTGCCGATCCTGCAGCTCGCGCTGTCCTCCAAGACCCTTTCCGAAAAGGCGATCTTCGACGCGGGCCAAAATTTCATCCGGCCTTCGCTGGCGACGGTGCCCGGTGCCGCGATGCCCACGCCCTATGGCGGCCGCGTCCGCCAGATCCAGATCGATCTCGATCCCGCGGCGCTGCAGGCACGCAAGCTCTCCGCCACCGACGTCGGCCTCGCGCTGGCCGCGCAGAACCAGATCGTTCCGGCCGGCACCGCCAAGATCGGCCAGTACGAATATTATTTCCAGCTCAACAACAGCCCCGAGGTGATCGACCACCTCAACGATCTGCCGATCAAGACGGTGGATGGCACCACCGTCTACATGCGCGACGTCGCCCATGTCCGCGACGGCTCGCCGCCGCAGCAGAACGTGGTGCATGTCGATGGCAGCCGCTCGGTGCTGGTGACGGTGCTCAAGGCCGGTTCCGCCTCGACCATCGACATCGTGGACGGCGTGAAGAAGCTGCTGCCCAAGCTGCAACAGACGCTGCCGGCCGGCCTCGACATCCAGACGCTGTCGGATCAGTCGCTGTTCGTGAAGGGCGCCGTGGCGGGCGTGGTTCGCGAAGGCGTGATCGCCGCCGCGCTCACCTCGCTGATGATCCTGCTGTTCCTCGGCTCCTGGCGCTCCACCGTCATCATCGCGGCGTCGATCCCGCTCGCCATCCTGGCGGCGGTGGCGGGCCTCTCGGTGGCCGGCGAGACGTTGAACGTGATGACACTGGGCGGCCTCGCGCTGGCCGTCGGCATCCTCGTCGACGACGCCACCGTCACCATCGAGAACATCAACTGGCACCTGGAGCAGGGCAAGACGGTCCGCCAGTCGATCCTCGACGGCGCGGAGCAGATCGTGCGCCCGGCGCTGGTATCGCTGCTGTGCATCTGCATCGCCTTCGTGCCGATGTTCTTCCTTCCCGGCGTCGCGGGCTTCCTGTTCGCGCCGATGGCCAAGGCGGTGGTGTTCGCGATGATCGCCAGCTTCGTTCTGTCGCGCACGCTGGTGCCGGCGATGGGCAACTATCTGCTGCGCGACCATGCGAGCGAGCACACCGCCGAAATCATGCTCAGCCACGATGCGATGGCGGGCCGGCCGAAGAGCCGCAACCCGTTCCGTCGCTTCCAGCAGGGTTTCGAGCATCGTTTCGAGAAGATCCGCACCTATTACGTCGCCATACTGGCCTTCGCCCTGGCGCGCCGGCGCATGTTCGTGCCGGGCTTCATGGCGGTGGTGCTGATCTCCTTCGCGCTCATCCCGATGCTGGGGCGCAATTTCTTCCCCAGCATCGATTCCGGCCAGATCGACCTGCACGTCCGCGCGCCCGTCGGCACCCGGCTGGAGGAGACATCCGCGCTGTTCGGCCGGATCGAGGATCGCATCCGGGCGACCATTCCGCCCGATCAGATCGTGTCCGTCGTCGACAATATCGGACAGCCGGTATCGGGCATCAACAACGCCTATTCCAACACCGGCACCGTCGGCCCGCAGGATGGCGACATCCTCGTCACCCTGTCGGAAGATCACAAGCCGACCGCGGGCTATGTGCGGACGCTGCGCAAGCTGCTGCCCGATGCCTTCCCCGGCTCCACCTTCTCCTTCCTGCCGGCGGACATGATCAGCCAGATCCTGAACTTCGGCGCTCCGGCCCCGATCGACGTCAAGGTCATGGGTCCGGACGTGAAGGGCGACGAGGCCTATGCCCACGTGCTCGTCGAGAAGATGAGCCATATCGCGGGCATCGCCGACGTGCGGCTCCAGCAGGCCAACGACTATCCGGCGCTCGCCTTCAACGTGGATCGCAGCCAGGCCGATCGCCTCGGCATCACCGAGAATGACGTGACGCGCAGCGTTTCCACCAACCTCGCCGGCAGTCTCCAGATCGCGCCGACCTTCTGGCTCAATCCCAAGAACGGCGTGTCCTACCCGATCGTCGTGCAGACGCCGCAATATCGCACGGACAGCATGGCGGATCTGGACAACATCCCCGTCACCGGATCGCAGCCCGGCGATTTCCAGGTGCTGGGCGCGCTCGGCAGCATGCATCGCCAGCCTTCGCCGGCCGTGGTGACGCACTATGCCGTGCAGTCGGCCTACGATGTCTACGCGACCACGCAGGGACGCGATCTGGGCGCCGTCGCCGGCGATATCGACAAAATCCTGAAGGACACCGCGCACGATCAGCCCAAGGGCGCGACCGTCAGCCTGCGCGGGCAGGTCGAGACGATGAACACGGCCTTCACCGGCCTGATCCTCGGTCTGCTCGGTGCGATCGTGCTGATCTACCTGCTGATCGTGGTGAACTTCCAGAGCTGGGTCGATCCGGCGGTGATCGTCTCGGCGCTGCCCGCGGCGCTCGCCGGTATCGTCTGGATGCTGTTCGCGACGCACACGCCGCTCTCCGTGCCGGCGCTGACGGGGGCGATCATGTGCATGGGCGTCGCCACCGCCAACTCGGTGCTGGTCATCAGCTTCGCCCGCGATCGCCTCGCGGAACTGGGCGACGCCATGCAGGCCGCGGCCGAGGCCGGCGCGACCCGCTTCCGCCCGGTACTGATGACCGCGCTCGCCATGATCATCGGCATGATGCCGATGGCGCTGGGGCTGGGCGAAGGCGGCGAACAGAACGCCCCGCTCGGCCGCGCCGTCATCGGCGGGCTGATCTGCGCCACCATCGCCACGCTCGTCTTCGTGCCGGTCGTCTTCTCGATCGCGCACCGCAAGCATGGCCGCACCACCGATCCCTCTCCCGAACCCGTCCAAGGACATCCCGTCTATGCAGAGTGACACCATGGCCGAGGCCCCTGCCGCGCCGAAGGGACTGAAGATGGCCGGCGTCGCCGCCGTGATCGTCGCCGCCGGCGTGGTCGTCGCCGGAACGATGAGCCGCGCCAGCGAAACGCATCAGGCGCAAAGCCGGTCGGACGCGCGATCGGTGCCGACGGTGCAGCTCGTGTCGGTCAAGGCGTCATCCGCGACCGACGGGCTGACGCTGCCGGGCACCATGGCCGCATGGAACGCCGCCAAGCTCTATGCGCGGGTCGGCGGCTACGTGCAGGGCTGGTCCAAGGATATCGGCGCCGAGGTCGGCGGCGGCACCCCCCTCGGCACGATCGAGACGCCCGAGCTGGACCAGCAGATCATCCAGGCGCGCGCCGCATTGGCCAAGGCCAAGGCGGATGCCTCGCTCGCCAAATCGACGGCCGCCCGGTGGAACGACCTGCTCACCGATCATTCGGTGTCCGAGCAGGAAGCCGACGAGAAGAACGGCGATCTCGCTGCCAAGAACGCATCCGTGCAGGGGGCGGAGGCCGATCTCGGCCGGCTGATGGCGCTCAAGTCCTACGCCACGGTGCGCGCGCCCTTCGCCGGCCTGGTGACGGCGCGCAACGTCGATATCGGCGATCTCGTCGGCCCCGGCGCGACGACACAGCAGCCGATGTTCTCGGTCGCCGACGTGCGCCGCATCCGCCTCTACGTCAGCGTCCCGCAGACCTATGCGGCGGCGATGATGCCGGGCCTCGCCGCGACGTTGACGGTGCCGGATCAGCCCGGCCGCACCTTCGACGCACAGGTGATCGGCACATCGGGATCGATCAACCCGCAGACCGGCACGCTGCAAGTCCAGCTCGTCGCTGACAATCCCGGCGAGGTGCTTAAACCCGGCGGCTATGCGCAGGTGAAGTTCTCGGTGCCTGGCGAGGCCGGCACCGTGACGATCCCGTCGAGCAGCCTCGTCTTCCGCGCGGCCGGTACGCAGGTCGCGATGGTCGATCCGAACGACCATATCCACATGCAGCCGGTGACGCTCGGGCGCGATCTCGGCGGCACGGTGGAGGTCGTTTCCGGGCTCGGCCGGAACGCCAGGATCGTAGACAACCCGCCCGATTCGATCGCGCAGGGCGAGCTGGTGCGTGTCGGCAACGACCATGGCTGAGGCACGCCGACTGCTGGCGCTGGCGGGGCTGACGGCGTTGGCCGGATGCTCCTTCGCGCCGGCCTATCACCCGCCCGCGGCCGTAACCCCCGTCGCCTTCAAAGAGGTCGGCCCGTGGCAGCCGGCCGCGCCCGCCGGTCTCTCCGCCGCGGGCGACTGGTGGACGGTCTATAACGATTCGACGCTGAACAGCCTCGCCGCGAAGATCGCCACCGACAACCCGACGCTGGCGGGTGCGCTCGGCCGCTACGACGAAGCGCGCGCCTATCTGGCGGAGGCGCGATCGGGCCTGTTCCCCCATATCGGGATCAACGCCGACATCACCGACAATCGGCAATCGGACAATCGCCCGCTGCGCGGCTCCAACCAGCCCGATCTCTACCCGGCCGACACGGTAGGGGGCGATATCGGCTACGAACTTGATCTTTGGGGCCGGGTGCACAACTCCGTCGCCGCCGGCAAGGCCGAGGCGCAGGCGAGCGGCGACGATCTCGCCGCACTTCGCCTCAGCCTGCAGGCGAGGCTCGCGACAAGCTATTTCGCGCTGCGCGGCTACGACCGGCAGATCGATCTTCTCCAAAAGACGGTCGACGCCTTCTCCAAGGCCGACGCCATGACGCGGCGCCGCTTCCAGGGCGGCATCGCCAACGGCATCGCCACCGGCCAATCCGGCGCCGAACTGGCCGAGGCGCAGGCCCAGTTGGAGGAGGTCCGCAACGCCCGTGCGCTGACCGAGCACGCCATCGCCAGCCTCGTCGGCACCCCCGCCTCCAGCTTCACGATCGCGGCCGCGCCGGTCGATCTCGCCGTCCCGGACGTGCCGGTCGGCCTGCCTTCCACCCTGCTCCAGCGCCGGCCCGACGTGGCGGCCGCCGAACGGCGCATGTACGCCGCCAACCGCGAGATCGGCGTCGCCAAGGCAGCTTTCTTCCCGTCCATCTCGCTGAGCGGCCAGGGCGGCTTCCAGAATACCGGCCTGCCGAGCCTGTTCACCGCGCCGAACATCTTCTGGTCGGTGGGCCCAAGCGCGGTGCTCAATCTGTTCGATGGCGGCCGCCGCCGCGCACAGGTCGCGGTCGCGCGGGCGAGTTGGCGCCAGGCGACCGCCGACTATCGCGGGCAAGTGCTCAAGGCCTTTCAGGATGTCGAGGACGGCCTGTCGCAGCTCAACCATCTCGGTGCGGAAGGCGCGGCCGAGGATCGTGCGGTCGATCAGGCCGCGCAGGCGGAACGCCTCACGCTCAACCGCTACGTAAAGGGCGCGGTCAACTACCTCGACGTCGTGTCTGCGCAGACCACGGCGCTGCGCGTCCGCCAGCAGGCGATCGCGCTCGATACCCAGCGCCTGCAAGCGAGCGTCGCCCTGATCCAGGCGATCGGCGGCGGCTGGACGGCGAACACCCCAGAACCAGCTCCCTCAGCCAGCAAGGGATAACGACATGACAAAGCGGATCTGGATCATCTGCGCGGGTCTCGCGGCCGCAGTTGCCGGTCCCGCGATGGCCCTGCCGCCGCTGCCCGATTGGCAGCAGCTGGAAAGCTATCATGAACAAGACAATGGCACCGGAGTGGCCCGGCGAAGCATACTTGCCGCGTTGCCGCCGGGAACACCCATTTTAACCGCCCGCGCGACGCTGATCGCCGATGGCGCCACCTGCCGGCAACCACAAAAGAGGCAAGGCGTCGAAAAATGCCTAATCCACCAGTATTCGCTGCTCGACGGGGCGGCGGACGATGTGCGTTGGACGCTCACGCTGAAGGAAGAGCGGGGCCAGATTTCATCGATCCTGGTTGATCGTTACGTCGATCGGCATGGCTCCGCTTGACGGCACCGGCGGAGCATACGACCTTAATACTTGTGGACATCTGTCAGGGCCGCGCCGCCCGGGATGGGCGTTCTGCTGCTAATCCGGTTCATTAAAACGGACATCCGTTTTAGGTAGAGGCTCCGTTGAAACGGGGCATGGAGATCGAGCAGCGCGGCGTCGAGGCGCAAGCGTTCAAGCTTTCATCGATGCCATAAGCTTGGAACATCGAGCAGAGAAATGGCGCGTTTTAATGTCGTAGGCGAGGATGTGAAGGCCGATCTCGATTCCGACATTTTCGAGCTTTCGCATCTTGAAGTGGCTTTGCCCCATCCAGTCTTTGAGCGTGCCGAAAACATTTTTAACGGTTCTTCGCCGCACACGCATGGCGCCGGGGATGCGGTCTAACCGGGTCTGCATGCCTTGGTAGGAAGCGGATCTTCCCGGTTCCGACGAACGGCACGGATTGATGGGGTGCGGTCAGGGCATGCTGATAAAGCGGAAGGGCTGCTTCAGCTTGTTCAATCGTCAAAACCGGACCGAGAACTTTACACCAGGCATCGCCATTTCGATGTCGAAAAAGATAGACCGGACGTGGCAAAGCGGACCGACGGCAATAAGGAATGGCTTCGCGGGCCGGCAATGTTCGTGATTGGCGCCTCCCTGCCCGGCCGCTCGCGACCACGCAAAGGCATTCGGCCACCAAGTCGGGCTTCCTACAAGCGCTCATTCCTGGACCGATCGTGCCCTCATTGCAGGCACTGCAATCTGAATGTAATTGCCCCCGTCGATCAACTAGGGTGATTCTGCGTTCGAGGCAGCGGGTGAGATCACGCGAATCTCCCACGCCGATACAAAGTGTTACGAAAGTGCACCGGACGACAGAACGGCAACCGCGGGCGTTGGGCTAGACCGGCGAAGGCTCGACCATGCGAGCTTTCAACCAGGAGGTATTCCATGAAGCGTACTGCGATCGCGATTGCGTTCACCGCCGTCATTTCCGCCTACGCGACGGCCTCGCTCGCGCAGACGGCCCCGGCCGCCGGTGCGGACAAGGCCCGCGAAATGTTCGAAAAGGCGGACACCGACCATGACGGCACTCTCTCGCTCGACGAATGGAAGGCGGCCGGCCGGCGCGAGCGCGGCTTTCAGATGATCGATGCAAACCATGATGGCAAGATCACCCCGGACGAACTGCGCGCGGCAGCCGCGAAGCGTGGGCAGTGATCTGGTAAAGCCCCTGGGGGCACATAGCCCCCGGGGGCTATTCGGGCACTTGCCGGCAAGGGAAAGGAAGTATCCATGATCGCCGACGTGCAAGTCGCCAACGGCACGGTCGCGATCGTCGAGGACGATCCCGGCATCCGCGATCTGGTCCAGGCGCTGCTGAGCCGCGAAGGCTTCGAGGTGCTCGCCTTCGAAGGCTCCGCCGGGCTGGAGAAGGCCGGCGTACTGGAGCGGGTGGACTGCCTCATCCTCGATCTCATGCTGCCCGGCGAGGATGGCCTCGACATCTGCCGGCGATTGCGCGCACGCCTGCCGAAACTGCCGATCCTGATCGTCACGGCCAAGGATGATCCCGTGGACCGCATCGTCGGCCTCGAAATCGGCGCCGACGATTATCTGGCCAAACCCTTCAACAAGCGCGAGTTGCTCGCCAGGCTGCGCTCGATCATTCGCCGGACCCGCGACATCACGACCGCCGTGGAAGCGGAGACGGGCGATAACTTCCGTTTCGATGGCTGGGTGCTGCGCCTGGGCGCGCGGGATCTGATGGATCCGACCGGTAGTGCGGTGACGCTCACCACCAGCGAGTTCGATCTGCTCCATGCGCTGGTGCTTCACCCGCAGCGCGTGCTGTCGCGGGAGTTGCTGATCGATTGGACCCGCGGACGCTCCGCCACCCCCTTCGATCGGGTGATCGACGTGCAGATGAGCCGTCTGCGCCGCAAGCTGGGGGACGACCCGCGCGAACCGGCCATGATCCGAACCGTACGGGGCGACGGATATCTCTTCGCGCCGGCCGTGACGCGATGCTGAGGCTCAAGCCGTTCCGGCTGCGTGACCGGATCGGCCTGATCGTCCTGCTCCACGCGCTCATGATGGTGGGCGTGGTAGTGCTGTTCATCGTGATGACCGACAGCCGCAAGATCGAGCCGCTTTACAAACTGCCGGCTCCGGAAAAGGTCGCCCTGATCGCGACGGCGTTCGAGCACACACCGCCATCGACCCATGCCGATCTCGCTCGCGCCTTTTCCGATCCGACGCTGCACGTCGCGATGCTCGCCACGCTTCCGCATGCCGCCGCGAGCGCGGCGACACCGGAGACGTTCGCACGGTACGCGCAGGCTCTCGGCGGTCGTCCGTTCCGGATCGAAGCATTTGGCGATCGGGCGCCCGCCAGTTTCGATGCGCGGCCTGCCTTCACGCCGGACGCGGTGCGCGTTTCGGTGGCACTTCCCGACGGACAGGCGGTCGCCGTCGAACAGATGGTGATCGCGCCGGTCGCAAAGATTCTCGATAATCGGCTGCTGGTCCTGCTCGCGGTTGCGGCCATCGATATCCTGGTCGTGCTCTGGCTCGCGTCGCAGACCACGCGACCTGTCGAAAAGCTGGCGGCCGCCGTTCGCGCGGATCGTCTCGACGCACTGCGGCCGGGAGGCCCGCGTGAAATCGTCGATCTCACGGAATCCTTTCGTCACCTGCGAAGGAGACTCCATAATGTGCTGGAGGAGCGAACGCGGATGCTGGCCGCCATCGCCCACGATTACCGGACCTATCTCACCCGGCTCGAACTGCGCAGCGAATTCATCGAGGATGAGCAACAGCAGTCGCTCGCGCGGCAGGACCTTGAAGAAATGCGTCTGTTGCTGAGCGACACGCTCACTTTCGCGAGCGAATCCACGGAACGGGAGGTAGACGACGCGACGTGCGACATCCGCACCGAACTCGCAAGGATCGCCGAGGACAGGCGCGCGCGCGGACAGGATATCGGCGTCGTGGCGATCATGAAGCCCATCATCGTGTACGCCTCGCACCTGTCCTTCCAGCGCATGCTGGCCAATCTCCTCGACAATGCCGTCCGCTATGGCGGAGGCCGGGCGATGGTGCGTGTCCGCGCGGAGAAGGGTGTCGTCCACATCCTCGTGGAAGACGAAGGCCCAGGCGTACCCGACGAGAGCCTCGAACGGCTGCTCGAACCGTTCGAGCGGCTGGAGCCTTCGCGCGCCCGTCATACCGGTGGGGTCGGCCTGGGGCTTTCGATCGTCCAGGCGCTGGCCCATCGCTATCAGGGCGATCTCGTTCTCGAAAACCGGAAAGAGGGCGGTTTCAGGGCGATTCTGTCGCTCCGCCTCGTGCCCGTGCCGTCGCCGGAACGCTGATACAAACATTTACAAAGCCCGTGACCGGCTGATGCGCAGACCCCCGATAACCGGCTCCCAGAACAAGGAGTTCGGTTATGCGTATCCCATCTTCGCTCTCGTCTTTCGGTAGGTTTGCCCGCCTGGGGATCGGTATCGCCGTTCTGTTCGGCGCGATGTCAGCGAACGCGGCCGTCTACAGCCATCATGTCGCCGCCGGGCCGTGGGGCGTCCACTCGGGAACGACGGTCGCCGGCCCGAACGGCGTCGTCCACACCAGCCGGACGGTCGTCGATCGCGGCCAGTCCGGATGGTGGCACGGCAACGCCGCCTTCGTCGGCTATTCCGGGCCGCGCGCCGGATATTATTTCGCGCCGGGTTACGGTTACTACGCCGTCCCGCACGGGTACGCGCACGCCACCTGGGTGGTCGGCTCGGCCTATCCCGTCGCCATGCGTCGCTACGTCGTCGTCCAGCCCGCCATCTACGGACTGGCCGCGGCCCCGGCCGGATACGGCTGGTATTATGCCGGCAGCAATTTCGTGCTGGTCGCGCTGGCGACCGGCGTGATCGCCCAGTCGGTCGCGGGCGGCTGGTAATCGGGATTCCGGCACCGCCCCTCCTCCGGTGCCGGATCAGCGCCGGCCGCCCCCTCCCAGCGCCGGCGCGGATGCGGTGCGGACCTTTCCTTCCGTCCGCCCTCGAGGCCCGCACCGCATTCACCGCCTCTTCTCACGTCTCTTCTCACGAGGTCATGCCATGATCGCTCGAACCGTCCTGACGGCATCTTTGCTCGCCGCCATCGCCGCCCCTGCACTCGCCGCTCCGCCTCTCACCCTGTATCCGGAGCGGATCGGCGCCGAGACCGCGCGCTATTATCGCGGCAACGCCGCCGTGATGCTCAAGACGCCGTCCGGCACCGTCGAGCTGCGCCCGATGCCGGTCGAGAAGGGCAGGATGGCGATCGCCGTCGCCGTCTACAATGCGAGCGGCCGGCCCGCGAACTTCGGCACCGAGAACATCACGGCCAGCCTGAACGGCATGCCGATCCCGGTGCCGAGCGCGGACGAGCTTGCCGATGAGGCAAAGCGCAAGGCGCGCAACGCCAGGATCGGCACCGCGCTGTTCGCCGGTGCGCTCGCGGGTGTCGCCTCGACCGCGCACAGCGGGGGCACCTATTATCGCCATGTCGGCGGCCCGCACGGCGGCTATACGCAGGCGATCCACTGGCAGAACGACACGCCGGGTATCGTTGGCGCGACTGCGGCCATCGCCGGCGGCGCGATGGTGATCCACGGCATCGACAAGAAGCTCGACTACACGCTCGACCAGATCAACGGCCAGGTTCTCCGGACGACGACCATCGATCCGGGCAGCAGCTTCGGCGGCCTCGTCATGCTGCCGACGGGCAAGGATGCGGCCTATCCCGCCGAGATCCGCCTGACGGTGAGCTTCAACGGTGTTCCCTACCCGTTCGCATTCCGCCTGACGCCCGCCGGCATGGCCGTTCCACCGCCTTTCCCGGCCAGCGCGCGCGCCGACACCATGCCCTACCAACCCGAACAGCCGCCGGTGGCGCCTGCACCCCCGACCTATCGGGGTGGCCAGTGACGAGCGCGCCCGCCCGCCTCAAACCAGCCCTGATCGGCATGGCGCTTGTTGCCTTGATGTTGCTCGGCTGGTGGCTGTTCAGCCACCGCGCCAAGCCCGCCGCGCCGCAGGCCCTGCCCAGGGTCGGCGTCACGACGGCGAGAGCCGAGGATGTGCCGCAGACGCTCGACGTCATCGGCACCGTCCAGCCGACCGTGTCGGCGGTGGTGCGGGCGCAGCTTTCGGGCACGATTTTCGCGATCGACGCCCGCGAGGGCCAGATGGTCCGCAAGGGACAGCGCCTCGCGCAGATCGATCCGCGCCCCTACCGCCTGGCGATCGTCCAGGCACAGGGCGCGCTCGCCCGCGATGCCGCCCAGCTCGCCGTGGCCCGCACCGATCTCGCGCGGTACCGGCGGCTGCTCGCGCAGCAATCGATCGCGCAGCAGCAGGTCGATGCCCAGCAGGGGACGGTCGGGCAGCTGGAAGGTACCGTAACGGCCGATCGCGCCGCGCTCGGCACCGCGCAGCTCAATCTGCGCTATACCGACATCACCGCCCCGATCAGCGGCCGCGTCGGCCTGCGCCACGCCGATCTCGGCAATTACGTCACGTCGAGCGATTCCACCGGCGTGTTCACCGTCACCGTCGACGATCCGATCGACGTGAGCTTCGCGGTGCCGCAGGAACGGATCGGCGATCTCGGCGGCCGCCCGCCCGAGCAGATCGCGGTGTCGGCACGCCGTCAGTCGGATGGCAAGGTGATCGCCACCGGCCATCTGCTGGCGATCGACAACCAGGCCGACGGATCGACCGGCACCGTTACCGCCAAGGCGCGCTTTGCCAACGCCGATCATGCCCTTTTCCCCAGCCAGTTCGTCACCGTCGGCGCCACCTTCGGCACGCTCGACGGGGTTGCGGTGGTGCCGGCGAGCGCGATCCGCCACGGCAGTCAGGGCGACTTCCTGTTCACCGTCACGGCCGATCGCACCGCCCGCATGCGCAAGGTCCGCACCGCCCGGCGT
>BACX01000817.1 GCA_000333335.1 Sphingomonas-like bacterium B12
GATTGAGATGGGCGGCGCGATGTTCGGCATAGGCCAGCGGATGCGCGACGATCGCCGCGGTCCAGTTGCGGAACAGCGGCGGCGGACCGTCGTCGTCCGACACGAGAACATTGCCCATCGGCCCGCAGCGTGCGGGATCGGCGAACGGATCCCAGAAGAAAGGCGTCGCGCAGTGCAGCCGCTCGGCCCGTGCCCAGTCGGCTTCCGTCAGGCCCGGCATCGCCGCAAGACGGGCGTGATGCGCTATGCCGGCGAGATCGAAGATCGGCAGCGTATATTGCACGCCCGAGCGATCCGCCTTCAGCAGGCGATGATTGATCGGCCCCGACACACCGATCACTGCCAGCGTTGTGACGAACAGGAGGATGACCCGCGCCCACCAGCGCCGCAGCCCCAGCCAGCCGCACCAAACCAAAATCAGCGGTATCACCGCGAACACCGAATTGGCGCGCAACAGCAACGCGTAGCCGATCGGCAGCGCGAGGATCGCGGCCGCCCACCACGGCACCGGCCGCTTCGCCAGCCGGAACAGGGCGACCAGCCCCGCCGCGCAGGCCAGCGCGCCGATCATCTGGCAATCCTTGTCAACCACCACCATCCAGTCGAGCAACGGAGGCAGCAGGCCGATCGCCAGTACGCACCAGCCCGCTACAGGCGCCTTGGCCCGCCGCAGCGCCAGCGCCAGCATCGCGAGACCCGACCAGAAAAGCGCGAGCTGGACGAGCAGCATCGGCGCAGTTCCCCACGCGCCGGCCTTCAGGAACAGCGACCAAAACCGCGCCATGATCGGCGGGTGCCAATCGTCATACCGGCCGGTGACCGCCTGCGTGAACTGGGTGGTCGCATCGTAGGCGGCGATGCCGGGCCAGCAGAGCGCGGCGCTCAGCGCGCCGAGCAGCGACGCCACCAGCAACGGAGGCGTGTCCGCGAGCCGCCGCCCCGGCCTCACCTCAATGCCCTGTCAGTGGCCAGAAGAAAGCGATCAATGGCGTACCTACGACGATCACCATCACCGACAGCGGCGCGCCCAATCGCGCATAATCCCAGAAGCGATAGCCACCCGGCCCCATTACCAGCGTGTTGCACTGGTGGCCGACCGGGGTCAGGAAGTCGCAGCCCGCCCCCGTCGCCACCGCCATCAGGAACGGATCAGGCGAGAGGCCGAGTTGCTTGGCCACCGACACCGCGATCGGACCCAGCACCAGCACGGTCGGTGCGTTGTGGAGGAAGGGCGAGCACAACATCGCCGTCAGCATCAGCGTGCCCAACACCAGCATCGGCGGCGCGCCGGTGAGCAGGTGGGCCATGCCGTGCGCAATCAGGTCCGTGCCGCCGGTATGTCGCACTGCCTCGCTCACCGGCGTCAGCGCGCCGATCAGCACCAGCACCTCCGGCTCGAGCGCACCGTAAGCCTCGCGCATGGTCAGCGATCCGATGACGACGATCAGCACCGCCGCGCCGAAGAAGGCGGCGGCGATCGAGATCACCTTGAACGCCACCAGCACCAGCGCCACCGCAAGGATGGCGATCGGGCCGTAGCGCTGGCGCGGATTGCCGAGCTTCACCGATCGCTCGGCGAGCGGCAGCAGGCCGCTCTGGCCCAGGAAATCGGGCATCGCCTGCTCGCCCGACTGGAGCAGCAGAACGTCGCCGGCGCGGATCGTCACCTCGCGCAGCCGCTCGGTGATGCGCTGGCTCGATCGGCCGATGGCGAGCAGTTTCACGCCATGGCGATCCTGCAGCCGAGCGCGCGCCGCCGAGGTGCCGATCAGCGACGATTCGGGCTGCACCACCGCCTCGACGGTACGGATCTCCTCCTTGGGCGTCGCCTTCTCGATCTCCTCGTCGTGATGCGCCTGCTTGAGCGGCAGGCGATCGAACAAATGCGAGAGGGCATCGTCATTGCCTTCCAGCACCAGCACTTCGCCGGGCCTCAGCGGCGCGGACGGACTGGCCGAGGTCCGCGTACCGTCCGCCCGCTCGATCGCGACCAGTTTGACCCCGTCCTTGTCGAGTTCGAGATCGGCGATGGTCCTGAAGTTTTCGGGAAGCTCGTCGGGAATCGTCGCCTCGGTGGAATAGGAGGCCGTTGACACCACTTCCTCCAACCCGCGCCGCCCCACCCGGCGCGGCAGCAGCGGCCAGCAGATCGACACGACGATCAGGCCGACAAAAGTCAGCCCCAGCCCCACGGGCGCGAAATCGAACATCGCGAAGGGGTGGCCGGTCTCCTCCTGCCGCACCTGGCTGACGATGATGTTGGTGGATGTGCCCACCAGCGTCACCAGTCCGCCGAGCAGCGACATGAAGCTCATGGGCATCAGCAGCGCCGACACCGAGCTTCCCTCGGTACGCCCGAGCTTCAGCGCGGTCGGTATCAAAATCGCCAGCGCGCCCACATTCTTGGTGAGCATCGACAGCAGCCCGGTCGCGCCAGCCATCACCGGCACCTGCACGCGCAGCCGCTTGAGGCGGGAGAGAAGCGGCCGCAACGCGCTCTCGATCACACCCGACTTGGCGATCGCGGCGGAAACGATCAGCGCCGTGGCGATGATCACCACCACGTCGCTGGTGAAGCCGGTAAACGCTTCCTTCACCGGCACGACGCCGACCGCCATGCCGATCAGCAACACAATCAGGGAGACGAGATCGTAGCGGAAGCGCCCCCACGCGAAGGTCGCGATCGCCCCGCCGACGAGCGCGAACGACAGGATCTGGGGTGTCGTCATGCGCCTCCGGTGTAGCGGGCTGAACCGCCCTCGTCACGTGTGCGACGCGCGGAACGGCGGAAGGTTGCGTGTCTGTAACCGATCTGGGATGTCGTGCGTAGTGCGGTGCATGAGCGAGGACGACATGGCAGAGGAGCTTTCCCCGCCTAAGGGTGGCGACATCGTCTATCGCCACCGCCTGCCGGTGCGGCTGTGGCACTGGGCGAACGCGCTCGCGGTGTTCGTAATGCTGATGAGCGGGCTGATGATCTTCAACGCCCACCCGCATCTCTACTGGGGGCAATATGGCGCGAATTACGATCATAGCTGGCTGGACATCACGCCCGGCCACCTGCGCATCGGGCCGCTGACCATCCCGACCCCGCACGTGCTCGGCGTGCGTGCCGGCGGGCGGATCGTCGCCTTCCCGCCGTGGGCGACCCTCCCCTCGCATTACGATCTGGCCGGCGCGCGGCAATGGCATTTCGCCTTTGCCTGGCTGCTGGTGGTGCCGGGGCTGTGCTTCCTGCTCTGGGGCGTCGTCCGCCGCCATTTCTGGCGCGACCTCGCACCGAGCCGCGCGGAGCTGACGCCGCGCCACCTGTGGCATGACGTGCGTGACCATGCCCGCCTGCGCTTTCCGACCGGGGAGGCGGCGCGGCGCTACAACATCCTGCAAAAGATCGCTTACGGCGCCGTGATCTTCGTGCTGCTACCCGGCGTGGTGCTGACCGGCCTCACCATGTCGCCTTCGATGGACGCGGCTTGGCCGTGGCTGCTCGACCTGTTCGGCGGCCGACCGTCGGCGCGATCGATCCATTTCCTGTGCGCGATGGGGCTGGCGGCCTTCATCCTGATCCATCTGCTGATGGTGGTGCTCGCCGGGCCGATCAACGAGGTGCGGTCGATGATCACCGGCCGCTATCGCCTGCCGAGGGAGAAGGCCGAATGATCCGTCTTTCCCGCCGCCGCCTGATCGGCTCGCTCGGCGCGGGCGCCGGCGGACTGCTGCTCTCCGGCTGCGACAGGATCGGCGCGTCGCAGACCGGGCAGGCATTGCTCGACCTCGGCGAGAAGGCGACCTTCTCGGCCCAGCGCATCGTCACCGATCGCGCCGCGCTGGCGCCCGAATATGCCGCGTCGGACATGTCGCCCTTCTTCCGGACAAACGGCAATCGCGATCCGGGCACGCCCGAATATGCCGCGCACGCCGCCAACGGCTTCGCCGACTGGCGGCTCGTGGTGGACGGGCTGGTGGCGACCCCACTCTCGCTGTCGCTCGCGCAGATCCGCGGCCTGCCGCGCCGCACCCAGATCACCCGCCACGATTGCGTCGAGGGCTGGAGCGCGATCGGCCAGTGGACCGGCCTGCCGCTCGGCATGGTGCTGAAGCAGGCCGGGCTGCGATCGTCGGCGCGCTATATCGTCTTCCACTGCGCGGATTCGTTCGGTAGCCGTCCCTATTACGAGTCGATCGACCTGATCGACGCCTTCCATCCGCAGACGATCCTCGCCTGGGCGATGAACGGTCAGACGCTGGATGTCGGCCACGGAGCGCCGCTCAGGCTTCGGGTCGAGCGTCAGCTGGGCTACAAGCAGGCCAAATATGTGATGCGCGTCGAGGCGGTCGCGAGCCTCGCCGGCATCGGCGGCGGCAAGGGCGGCTTCTGGGAAGATGTCTCCGGCTACCAATGGTACGCCGGGATTTGACAGTCTCGCCCGCGTTCTCCCTCTCGACCGCCAGACGAAATCCGGACTAGCTTGCCGGCTTTCCGAAGTCGGGGGTGGCGATGGGTAGCTGGGGCGCGATCATCATGGGTTTCTTCGGGGCGCTCTTCGCCTCGTTGACCCTGCACTGGCAGTGGCAACTGACCGGCGCCGTGCTGTACCTTCCCTTCATCATGTTCGTACTGATCGCGCTCGCCGCCGCCTATGTGATCCGTATGCCCGGCAAGGGAATCGTGCCGTCCGAAGGTGCATCGAAGACATTCGTGTGGAGCAGCGTCGGCGAAGGCGTAGCCCTGTTCCTGGCGGCCAACGTCGTCGTCAACCTGCATCGGCCGGATCTGCTGCTGCCGACGATGGCTCTGGTGGTCGGACTGCATTTCCTGCCCATGGCGTACGCGGCATCCTTCCGTCCCTTCTATGTCCTCGGCGCGGGCCTTATCGCCGGCGCTGCGGCCGGCTTCGTGGTGGCCCCGCCACTGGGTGGCGGGATAGCGGGCGCCATGGCAGCGCTGGGTCTGTGGATCGCGGCGATCGTCGCGTCGCGGCGCGACTGGCTGGTGAAACGGATGGCCTAGCCCGCCACCTTCCGCCCGCCTGCGAAAGAGAGTAGCGGGCGATCATGGAGAGTAGCCCCCTTACCGCCGACACCGGCCATCAGAGCCCGGCGATCAGCGTCGCCGAATTGTTCACGATCGGCATCGGCCCGTCGAGTTCGCACACCGTCGGCCCGATGCGCGCGGCCTTCGATTTCGCGCGCTCGCTGCGCGAGGATGGCGTCGTACCGGCGCGGATCAAGTGCGATCTCTACGGATCGCTCTCGCTCACCGGCAAGGACCACGGGACGGACGGCGCGGTGATCCCTCGGCCTCGCGGGTGAAACGCCGGAAGGCGTCCATCCCGATGCGGTGCCGGCACTGCGCGAGCGTTTCCGCGCGGAAAAACGCCTGCCGCTGGGCGGG
>BACX01000816.1 GCA_000333335.1 Sphingomonas-like bacterium B12
GGTGGTGCCGGCCCAGCATTCCGCGACGGTCATGCGAAACAGGGTCGCCGCCATGTTCATGGCGAGCAGCAGCGAGTTGAGCGGGCTGGTGCCCGGATTGCAGTCGGTCGCGATGGCGATCGGCACGCCGGCGTCGCGCAGGCCCTGCACCGGCGGCAGTTTGGTCTCGCGGGTGAAGTAAAAGGCACCGGGCAGCAGGGTCGCCACCGTGCCGCTCGCCGCCATCGCGGCGATGCCCTCGTCGTCGAGATATTCGAGATGATCGGCCGAGAGCGCCCCGTAGCGCGCGGCGAGAGCTGCGCCGTGAAGGTTGGACAATTGCTCGGCATGGAGCTTTACTGGCAGGCCGAGCGCGCGGGCGGCGGCGAACACCCGCTCGGTCTGCGCAGGCGTGAAGCCGATCCCCTCGCAGAAGGCGTCGACCGCATCGACCAGCCCCTCGGCGGCAAGCGCGGGCAGCATCTCCTCGGTGACGAGCGCGACATACTCGTCGGTGCGCCCGGCAAATTCGGGCGGCAGCGCGTGCGCGCCGAGGAAGGTGGTGCGCACCGTCACCCCGCAGCGCTCGCCGAGCGTGCGCGCCGCGCGCAGCATCCGCCGCTCGCTTTCCAGCTCCAGCCCGTAGCCGGACTTGATTTCCACCGTGGTGACGCCGTCGGCGATCAGCGCTTCGAGGCGCGGCAAGCTCTCCGCGACCAGTTCCTCCTCGCTCGCCTCACGGGTGGCGCGCATGGTGGAGACGATGCCGCCGCCCGCGCGCGCGATCTCCTCGTAGCTGGCACCGGCGAGCCGCGCCTCCCACTCGCTCGCGCGGCTGCCGCCGTGGACCAGGTGGGTGTGGCAATCGATCAGGCCAGGGGTGAGCAGCCGTCTCTCGCAATCGATCACGCGAGTCGCCGTGAGATAGGAGGCGGCATCGGCGGGTCCGGCATAGACGATCCGCCCATCCTTCGCCGCGACAAGGCCTTGCGACACAAGGTTTTCCCCTGCCATCGTCAGCAGGGTCGCGCCGGTCCAGATCGTGTCGCAGTCCATCGCGGAGCCCATCGGCAGCCTCCCGGTGTCGAGACCGGATCATTGCATCGGTCACTCATTATGTATAGACATTTTATCTCGGTCCCGGTCGGAGCCATCGCATGTCGAGCCTGCGCCTCCATTTCGAGCATGCGATGCTGGCGGAAGGCTGGGCGCGCGATGTCGCGATCACCATCGCCGATGGCCGGATCGCGCGGATCGAGACCGGCGTAGCGCCCGCCTCCGCCGACGAAACGCACGTGATCGGCCTGCCCGGCCTCCCCAATCTCCACTCCCACGCCTTCCAGCGCGGCATGGCGGGGCTGGCCGAGCGGCGCGGCGCGAGCGACGACAGCTTCTGGACGTGGCGCGAGGTGATGTACCGCTTCGTCGGCCGGATGGGGCCGGAGGAGATGCGCGCGATCGCCGCGATGGCCTATCTGGAGATGCTGGAGGGCGGCTTCACCCGCGTCGGCGAATTCCATTACCTCCACCATGCGCCGGACGGCTCGCCCTACGCGGATCCGGCCGAGATGGCGGCGGCGCTGGCAGGCGCGGCGGAGGAGACGGGGATCGCGCTGACCCTGCTACCGGTCTTCTACGCCCATGCCGGTTTCGGCGGGCAGGCGCCAGGCGAGGGCCAGCGCCGCTTCGTCCATGACATCGACGGCTTCGCCCGGCTGCGCGCGCGATCGGCGGAGGCATTGGCCGCATTGCCCGACGCGGTGACCGGCCTCGCCCCCCATTCGCTGCGCGCCGTCACGCCCGAGGAACTGGCGGCGCTGGTCGCGATGGCGGAGCCGGGCGCGCCGATCCATATCCACGTCGCCGAGCAGCAGAAGGAGGTGCGTGATTGTCTCGCCTGGTCCGGCGCGCGGCCGGTGGAATGGTTGCTCGATCACGCGCCGGTCGATGCGCGCTGGTGCCTCGTCCACGCCACCCACATGACCGATACCGAGACCGCCGCAATGGCGAAGAGCGGCGCCGTCGCCGGCCTCTGCCCGATCACCGAGGCCAATCTGGGCGACGGCCTGTTCCCGATGCGCGACTTTCTCGACAACGGCGGCGCCTACGGCATCGGCAGCGATTCCAACGTGCTGATCGACGCGGCGGAGGAGATGCGGCTGCTCGAATATGGCCAGCGCCTCGCCCGCCAGTCGCGCAACGACCTCGCGGCCGAGCCGGGCGGGAGCACCGGCGGCACGATCCTTCGCGCCGTGCTGGCGGGCGGGGGGCAGGCGCTGGGGGCGCGATCGGCGCTGGCGGAGGGTTGTTCCGCCGATATCGTGAGCCTCGATGCCGATCATCCCGCCCTGATCGCGCGCGCGGGCGATGCGTGGCTCGACGGCTGGATCTTCGCCGCCCGGCGCGGCGCGGTCGATACGGTGTGGCGTCGCGGGCGGAAGCTCGTCTCGGGCGGCCGCAACCACGCCCGTGACGCGATCGTCGCGCGCTACCGCGCCACACTGACCGGCCTGCTCCAATGAGGCCCGCCCCGCTCCACGAGCGCATCCGCGCCGAGATCGAGGGCGCGATCCTCTCGGGCGCGCTGGCGCCGGGCAGCCGCATCCCCTCCGAGCTGGAGCTGATGGGCGAATATGGCTGCGCGCGGATGACGGTGAACAAGGCGCTCTCCGCGCTCGCCGCCGCCGGGCTGGTGGCGCGGCGCAGGCGGGCGGGCACGGTCGTCGCGCATCGCCGCACCGAATCGATGGTACTCGACGTGCCGGACCTCGCGGTGGAGATCGCGGCGCGCGGGCAGGCCTATCGCTACGCGCCGGTCGAACGGCGCGTGATCGAGTGCGGCGCCATCCCGCTCCCCGGATCGGGGCGCACCCTGTTCGTCAGCGGCGTCCACCATGCCGACGACGTGCCGCTCGCCTATGAGGAGCGCTGGATCAGCCTGGAGGCGGTGCCGGAGATCGAGGCGGCGGACTTCGCCGACATGCCCCCCGGTTCGTGGCTGCTGCGGCACATTCCCTGGACGGAAGCCGAGAACCGCATCGGCGCGGAGGCCGCCGACGCCACCTGCGCGACGCACCTCCGCATCGCGCCCGCCGCCGCCTGCCTGACGATCGAGCGGCGCACCTGGCGCGGCGAGGATAGCATCACCTTCGTCCGCCAGCATTTCGTCGCCGGCCGCTATGCGCTCACCGCCCGCTTCGGAGCCGGCACGGCCAGCGCCTGACCGCGCGGCATTACGACCTTGGTAACCATGTCCGGCGCATGGTCCCGCCGATGAGCGCCCCGCAGACCGGACCGGATATCCCGCGCCCAGACGCCCGGTCGAGTGGCATCCCTCTGGCCTGGCTGGCGGCGGCATTGCTGGCGATGGCGGCGATCGGAAACCTGCTGCTGCCGGCCTTCCTCGGCCTGCCGCCGATGCTCGACACACTGTTCGTCATCGTCGGTGTCGCGGCGATCGGCTGGGTGACCGTCGCCCGCCCGGACGCAATCACCGAGCGGATCGACGGCAGGACGATCCTCGCCTGCCTTGCCATCGCCTGCGTTCTTCTCCTGCTCGGGGGCGAAGGCCGGCTGCTCTCCGCACCGACCGACTGGCGCGTGCGCGACGCGGTGCTCGCCGATCTGGGCGGCCATGCCTGGCCCTTCCACTATGCCCTGCCCGACGGCCCCGCGATGCTGCGCGCGCCGCTCGGCATGTACCTGCTGCCCGCGCTGGCCGGTCCCGCCGGGCAGCGCGCGCTCGACATCGCTCTGCTCATCCAGAACGTGCTGATGCTGGGGTTGATGCTCGCGCTGGCGTCGTCGCTGTTCGCGCCGGGTCGCGCACGACGGATCGCACTGGCGACGCTCGTCCTGTTCAGCGGCTTCGACATCGTCGGCACGCTGGCGATGCGCTGGGCCGGCCGCCCCGCCCCCTTCTTCCACATGGAGAATTGGGCGCCCGCATCCCAATATACCGCACCTTTCACACAAATGAGCTGGTCACCCCAGCATGCCATCGCCGGCTGGGGATGCGCGCTGTTCTTCCTGCTCTGGCAGCAGCGCAAGCTGCCGATCGGCGGCCTCGCGGCGGCGGTGCCGCTCTTCGCCTTCTGGTCCCCGGTCGCGGCGGCGGGGGCGATTCCCTTCGCGCTCCTCGCGGCGCTCAGCGGATGGCGAGCGATCCGTCCGCGCGACGTCGCGGCCGGCGTGATCGCAATACTGATCATCCTTCCCGCGTTGATCTACCAGCATGCCGGATCGGCGAGCGTCGCATCGGGCCGCAATCCGATCGATCCGGCCATCTATGCGCTGGCGGTGGCGATCGAGGTGCTGCCGCTCGCCCTCCCCGCCTTGCTGCTGCGCGGACCGAGCCGCTTCGGCCGCGACGCGCTTCTGCTCGCGTTGGCGATGCTGCTGCTCGCCCCTCTCTGGCGGGTCGGACTCTGGAAGGATTTCCAGATGCGGATCACCATCGTGCCGCTGATCGTCACGGCGGCCGCCTTCGCCGACTTGCTGGCGAGCGCGAAGGACGGTGGCGACCGTCGCATCGTCGCCCTGCTCGCGACCATCCTCGCGATCGGATCGCTGACGGTGGCTTCCGAACTGTTTCCCGAAGTCACGATGCGTGCGGCTCCGGCGCCGCGTTGTTCCCTGATCGATGTCTGGTATCGCCAGCCCGCCGACATCCGGACAGGCCCACCCAACACTTATGTCGCGCCCGTCCGCGCCATGCCGGCGATGATGCGGATGCCGGCAAAATCGGTGATCGACCCGGCGCGCGATCCGCAGGAGTGCTGGAGCCGTCCCTGGTTCACGCCGGCATGGATCGGCTGACGATCGCACGGACATCAACCGCCGCGTCGAACGCCCCGTAAACGGAACCGCGCGGGGCGAGGCGCAGCCGGCAGAAGGCCTCGGCCAGCGGATTGTCCCAATGCAGCAGCACCGCCGCCTGCGCAGCGAGCGCCAGCCGCTCGATCAGCAGTCGCGCCTGCGCCTCGCCGGCGTCGAGATCGAGCCCGTCGAGCCACGCGTCGTAAAGCCCGTTCCGTCCCCGCGCACCGTCGAGGAAGGTACGCAACGCCGCCACGCTCTCGGGCTCGCGCGCCATGCCGCGCAGTAGATCGAGCGCGATGACGTTGCCCGATCCCTCCCAGATTGCATTGAGCGGGGACTGGCGGAACAGACGCGGCATCGGGCCTGTCTCGATGTAGCCGGCGCCGCCGTGGCACTCCATCGCCTCGTTCACCAGGCCGGGGGCGCGCTTGCACACCCAGTATTTGGCGATCGGGGTCAGCAACCGCGCGAGCGGATCACTGTCATCGAACGCCTGCGCGATCCGCAGCGACAGCGCGGTCGCCGCCTCGCTTTCCACCGCCATGTCGGCGAGCACCGCCGCCATCGCCGGCTGATCGATCAGGCGTTTCTGGAAGGCCGATCGGTGCGCGGTGTGCCACAGCGCCTGCGCCAGCGCCGCGCGCATCTGCCCGGCCGATCCCACCACGCAATCGAGCCTTGTATGCTGGACCATGCGGATGATCGTGGCGACGCCGCGCCCCTCCTCGCCGATCCGCCGCGCGAGCGCGCCGTGATATTCGACCTCGGACGAGGCGTTGGACTTGTCGCCCATCTTGTCCTTCAGCCGCACGATGCGGAAGCCCACGTTGCGCGTGTCGTCGGGCAGCCAGCGCGGCAACAGGAAGCAGGTGAGGCCGCCTTCCGCATACGCCAGCGTCAGGAAGGCATCGCACATCGGCGCCGAGCAGAACCACTTGTGGCCGGTGAGGCGATACCAGCCATCGCCATCCGCGATCGGCTCGGCCCGCGTGGTGTTGGCGCGAACATCGGAGCCGCCCTGCTTCTCGGTCATCGCCATCCCGATGGTGACGCCCGCTTTCTCGCGCGCCGGGCGGACGGCGGGATCGTAACGGCCGGCGGTGACGCGCGGGACCCACTCGTCGCGCACCGCAGGCTCGACCGAGAGCGCCGGCACCGACGCGTAGGTCATCGTCATCGGGCAACTGGTTCCCGCATCCGGCTGTCCGGTGAGGAACAGGGTCGCGGCGTGGGCGACGTGACCGGCGGGCGTGCCGTCCCACGCGACGCTGGCGACACTCGCACCGAGGCCGAAATCCATCAGCTGGTGATAGGCCGGATGGAAGCGGACCTCGTCGATGCGGCGCCCCCAGCGATCGTGCGTATCGAGTTCCGGGGTATGGCGGTTTGCCTCGACGCCCCAGCCGATCACTTCGGACGAACCAGCACGGCGGCCGATGACGCCCAGTCGTTCCGCATGGCACGTACCGCCCGCTTTGCCCACCGCATCGGCGAGCGCCCGGTCCGTCGCGAAGAGGTCGATATCCTCGAACGGCGGCGGCTGGTTGGTGACCTCATGCGTATCGAGATCGGCGATCGGATCGAGCGTGGCCATGGCGCTCCCTAGCACAGTCAGTAGCTCATCGGTGGCGCCCCGGCGCGCAGCACGACCGAGACGACGCAGGCGACCACCACCACGCCCGGCGCGATCGCAAGCCGCCCGC
>BACX01000815.1 GCA_000333335.1 Sphingomonas-like bacterium B12
CCGGCAGGCCGAGCTGCTGCGCGATGCGCGGGCTGATCGCCTGCAGNCCGAGGCCGAGCGCCGAGGATGCCGCCTTGCTCTGCTGCGCCGCCGCGCCGTTGTCGTCGCCGCCATTGTCGTCGCCGTCGCTACCGCCGAGCTGGCCGTTGAGCTGATCCTCGGGCGGGCGCTCGCCGACCACCGCGGTGACGGTCAACTTCTGGCCGCGACGATAGAGCTCGATCGGCACCTTGGAGCCGATCGGCAGGTTGGCGACGATATAGGACAGGCTGTTGTCAGGCGTCACGTCGGTGCCGTTGACCTTGGTGATCACGTCGCCCGACTGGATGCCGGCCTTGGCGGCGGCGTAGCCCGGCTCGACGCGGCCGACGATCTCGCCATGGTTCTTGGACAGGCCGAGCGCCGAGGCGATGTCGTCGGTCACCGGCTGGATGGCGACGCCGAGATAGCCGCGCTTCACCCGACCGCCCTTCATCAGTACGTCGACGACGGGCTTGGCTTCCTCGGCGGGGATGGCGAAGCCGATGCCGACATTGCCGCCCGACGGCGAATAGATCGCCGAGTTGATGCCGACGACGTTGCCCGCCATGTCGAACATCGGGCCGCCGGAATTGCCCGAGTTGATCGCCGCATCGGTCTGGATGTAGCGGTCGTACGGGCCGTTGCCGATCGAGCGGTGGATCGCCGAGACGATGCCGGCGGTCACGGTGCCGCCCAGCGCGAACGGATTGCCGATCGCGATCACCCAGTCGCCGACGCGGGTCTTGGTCGAATCGCCGAACTGCACGAAGGGCAGCGGCTTGGGCGCGTCGATCTTGAGCACGGCGAGGTCGGCGGCCTGGTCGCGGCCGACCACCTTCGCTTTGTATTCGGTGCGATCGGGCAGCGTGACGGTCACGCTCTCCAGCGTCGCGCCCTTGCTCTGCGGCGAATTGGGGTCGCCGGCGATGACGTGATTGTTGGTGACGACATAGCCGTCCGCCGAGATGATGAAGCCCGAACCCAGCGACATCGCCTCGCGCGTCTGCGGCTTGCCGCCGGACGAACCGCCGTTGCCGCCGCCGCTATTGTCGTCATCGTCGCCGCCGCCGCCGCCGCCGTTGAACTGACGGAAGAGATCGTCGAAGGGCGTGCCGGCGAACGGGTTCTGCTGCTGCGGCACCTTGATGCGCTGCGTGGTCGAGATGTTGACCACCGCCGGCGAGAGGCGCGCGGTCAGGTCCGCGAAGCTGGCCGGGCCACCGATCGGGCCGTGCGATTGCGAGCCCGCATTCTGGGCGACCTGCGCGATGCTCTGGTCGTGCATCGTGAAGGTGGCGGCGGCGCCGCCGGCAAGCAGCGCGGCAGTGATGGCATAAGCGTAACGCACGTTGGATGGCCTCCCCACGGGACTGTGGATCAGAAAAGGGAACTCGACACGCCGTCCGAACATGGGCGACCGGCGTCGTCAAGGCTGCGGTTGCCCGCCTGAACCCGGTTTGAACGGGCGACGACGCTCACTGTTTCCCGCCGCTGCGGAACTGGCGGAAATATTCGCTGTTGGGCGACAGCACCATCTGCGTCGATCCGTCCGCCAGCGTGATCCGGTAGGACAGCATGGCGCGATAGAAATCGAAGAATTCCGGATCCTGCCCGAACGAGTCCGCGTAGATCTTGGAAACGTCGGCCTCGCCCGCCCGGCGGATGCCGGCGGCTTCCGCCAGACCGTCCGTCCGGATCGCATCGGCCTGCGCGTCCTGCGCGGCGCGCATCCGGCCGATCGCGGTGTCGAGCGGCGTGCCCTCGGGCAAAGCGGTGCGATCGAGCCGCACCTCGGCGACGCGCACGCCGAACCGCTGTGCCGCCTTGTCCATCGCATCCTTCACCGCACGCATCTGCGGCACCCGGTCGGGCAGCAGCAGGGCGGCGACCGGCAGCTTGCCGAGCTGGGTGCGCAGAGCCGTGCCGAGCACCGGCTTCATCGATCGGGAACACGCCGGATCG
>BACX01000814.1 GCA_000333335.1 Sphingomonas-like bacterium B12
CGAGCTGCCACGCGGTGATCGCGCGCTCGAGACCTGCGCGGTTGACGAGGCCGGTCAGCTGGTCGTGATGCGCGCGACGATCGTTATCGCGTTCGGCGGTGATGGTGCGCACCAGCATACCGTGGAGGCTGCGGATCGCCATCCACAGGCTGAAGAGATAGATCGGCACCTGCGGCACCAGGATCCACAGCTCCCATCGGCCGGACAAAGCCGCGCCGATCGCCGCTGGGCCGAAGCTGGTGATTACCATCGCGGTGCAGAGGCGTGGCGCGGTGAAGTTGCGGAAGGCGATCCCGCCGGCCATCGCCGCGGCGGAAATGGTGGTGATCCCGCCGATCAGCCAGTCCCGGCTCAGCAGGCCCAGAAGGCTGCCATAACCGACGCCGATCGCCCACATCAGCGCGAGGATCACATAGGCATCGGTGTAGGTCGGCCGGCCGAGCTGCGCGTTATGGCGCGCGTGCCACAACACGTAGAGCCTGACGGCGCCGAGCATCATCTCGTAACCCGCCCACAGCAGGAACGGCGTGGTCGGGTGACGCCACGAGGCGACGGCGGAGACCGCAATGGTGTTGAACACCCCGCCGAAGAAGATGACGAGCGTGCCGAAAAGCCCGGCGAGCAGCATCGGGCGGATCTCGTCGGGCACATCCGCGCCCGGCTCGACCAGCCAGCGACCGAGGCGCGTGTGCGGCGCGCTGTAGGTGGCTGCTTGATAGATCACGTCGTCTCCCTTCGACCTTTGTCGAAGCTAGACGCGGGACTGTTAACGGCCGGCAAAAATCGGGAGGATTTTTGCCCTCACCGCCCCCGGATCAGCGATCCCAGCACGCCGCGCACGAGCGAGCCGACGAGGCCGCCGCCGGAGGAGGAACGCCGCCCGGTACCGAATATCTGCTTGCCGACCTCGTTGGCGACCTGCCGCCCGATCGAGGACGAGGCCGAACGGGCCGCCGACTGGAGCATCTTGTCCCAGGTCGACGGCGGCGGCGCCTTGCCGGGAGCGGCCGGCGCGGCATCCGCCTGCGCCTGCGCGGCCGCCGTCGAAGCCTGCGCCTTGGCCGCGAGCTTCTCGAACGCGCTCTCGCGGTTGACGGGCGTGTCGTACTTCCCGCCGACCGGCGAGAGCGAGCGCAAGGTCGCGCGCTCCTCCGGCGTGATCGGGCCGACGCGGCTCCTCGGCGGCTTGATCAAGGTGCGCTCGACCGGCTGGGGCGAACCGTCCGACTGCAAGAGCGAAACCAAAGCCTCGCCCACCTTCAGCTCGGTGATCACGGTGGCGACGTCGACGCCGGGATTGGCGCGGAAGGTCTCGGCGGCCGCCTTCACCGCCTTCTGCTCCTTGGGGCTGAAGGCGCGGATCGCGTGCTGGACGCGGTTGCCGAGCTGGCCGGAGACGGTGTCCGGCACGTCGATCGGATTCTGGGTGATGAAATAGACGCCCACGCCCTTGGAGCGGATCAGGCGCACCACCTGCTCCACCTTGGTGAGCAGCGACGGCGGCGCATTGTCGAACAGCAAATGCGCCTCGTCGAAGAAGAACACCATCTTGGGCTTGTCCGGATCGCCGACCTCGGGAAGCGTCTCGAACAGTTCGGAGAGCATCCACAGCAGGAAGGTGGCGTAGAGCTTGGGGCTGGCCATCAGCTTGTCGGCGGCGAGGATCGAGATCACGCCCCGGCCCTTGTCATCGGCCAGCATGAAGTCGTGAATATCGAGCGCCGGCTCGCCGAAGAAATGCTCGCCGCCCTGCGAACGGAGCTGGAGCAGAGCGCGCTGGATCGCGCCGACCGACGCCTTGGAAACGTTGCCGTAGGTGGTCGCCAACTCGTCCGCCCGCGCGCTGATCTCGGCCAGCATGGCGCCCAGATCGTCGAGGTCGAGCAGCAGCAGCCCTTCCTTGTCGGCGAGCGTGAAGGCGACGGTCAGCACGCCCTCCTGCACGTCGTTGAGATCGAGCAGCTGGGCCAGCAGCAGCGGCCCCATCTCGGAGACGGTGGTGCGGATCGGGTGGCCCTGCTCGCC
>BACX01000813.1 GCA_000333335.1 Sphingomonas-like bacterium B12
GGTGATGCCCATCTCGCCCAGCACGGTGCGGCAGAAGACGCGGGTCGGCTCATAGGTCGAATCGACCATCAGCAGCTCGTCGCCGGCTTTCAGCACCGACAGCAACGCGATCGAGATCGCCGCGACGCCGGAGGGATAGAGCATCGTCCCTTCCGCGCCCGGCTCCAGATCGGTGAGCGCGTCGGCCAGCGCCCATTGGGTCGGCGTGCCGCGCCGGCCGTAATGCCAGTCGCCATCCGCGTTACGGCCCGCGCCGGCCTTCAGGCTCGCGCAATCGTCGAACAGGATGGTGGAGGCGCGGTGGACCGGCGGGTTGACGATCCGCCCGGTCCATTCGGGGCGCCGGCCGCCCTCGACCAGCTTGGTCTCGTCCCGACTCATGACACCGCCTTGGGGGTCGAGGGATCGGCGCCATATTCGCTCCACGATCCGTCGTAGAGCGCGGTATCCTCGCGGCCGAGCATATGCGCGGCGAAGAACAGGCCGGAGGCGGTGATCCCCGATCCGCAGGTGAAGACCAGAGGCCGCGCCGGATCGACGCCCGCCTGATCGAACAGCTCGGCCAGCGCCTCGCCCTTCTTCCAGCGGCCATCGGCATCGAACAGGCGGCTGTAGGGCAGGTTGACCGATCCGGGGATGTGACCGGGCGCGATACCGGGGCGCGGATCGCCCTCGGCACCCGAGAAACGGGGCGCGCCCCGCGCATCGACCAGTTGCTCGGCCGGCGCATCGACCAGCGCGCGCACCGCCGCGAGATCGCGGATCAGCGCGTCGTCGCGCGTGGAGAAACCGGTACGCTGCTCGGGCAGCGGATCACAGCGCCCCGTGCCCCGCTCCAGCGGCAGGCCCGCCTCGCGCCACGCGTCCGCGCCGCCGTCGAGGATCGCCAGCCGGTCGGCGCCGAAAAGCCGCAGCACCCACCAGGCGCGCGCCGCCGTGCGGTGGGGCGAATCGTCGTAGAGGATGATGCGGTCGTCGCGCCGAACGCCAAGCGCCGCCATCCGCGCGCGGAACTGCGCGAGGTTGGGCGCCATGGTCGGGCGCGGGTCGTCGGTGTCGGCCAGCGTCTTCAGATCGAGGAAGCGCGCGCCGGGGATATGACCGGCGGCATATTCGGCCGCCGCGTCGCGCTCCGGCTCGAACGGCAGGTAGGTCGCGTCGAGCACCACGATGCCGGGATCGTCGAGCCGCCGCGAAAGCCATTCGACCGTGACGAGATCGTCCATGCGCATACTCCTTTGGCGGGGAGATAGCATGGCCGCCGCCATTGCGAAGGGGGGCGGCGCACCTTAGTTGGCGCTCCATGAGCATCACCCATCTCGGCCAGCCCAGCCAGCTTCCGGCCAGCCCCGAAGCGGCCGTCCTCGATTACGTGCCGAACCCGCGCCCCGGCCGCCCCTATCTGGTGCGCTTCACCGCGCCCGAATTCACCTCGCTCTGCCCGGTGACCGGCCAGCCCGACTTCGCGCATCTGGTGATCGACTATGCGCCGGCCGAGACGATCGTGGAATCGAAGTCGCTCAAGCTGTTCCTGGGCAGCTTCCGCAACCACGCCGCCTTCCACGAGGATTGCACGGTCGGCATCGGCGAGCGGCTGTTCGCCGAGATGAAGCCGCTGTGGCTGCGCATCGGCGGCTACTGGTATCCGCGCGGCGGCATCCCGATCGACGTCTTCTGGTCCTCGGGCGAGCCGCCCGCCGGCCTGTGGCTCCCCGATCAGGGCGTGCCGGGCTATCGCGGGCGGGGCTGACCTCTATCGCCTGAGCAGCGCCTCGATCGTGCGCAGCTGGGCCTCCCAGGCCGGCGTGCCGGGCGTGATCAGCTCGAAATGCCCAGCGCCCGGCGCGACCTCCGTCGCGACATCGTCCCCGGCCGCCTTCATCGCCTTGGCATAGGCGTCGCCGACCGGCGGCGGCGCAACGGGATCGAGCGCGCCGCTCATCAGACGCTGCCGTACGCCGAGCGGCTTCAGGCGTGCGGGCGAGGTATCGGCGAACACGTCCGGATGTTGCGGGTTCGGCGCGCCAACCAGTCTGTCGATCGTGTCGTCACCACATGCATGGGCCGCCTGCGTGCGCGCCTGCTCGATGTCGGGCAGGCCGCCCTGGCTCAAAGCGCCGGCGATCGGCAGAGGATGGGCGCTGTAGAGCGGACTGGTCTTCGCGATCCTGTGGCGACCCGCCAGCCACATCACGAAATGTCCGCCGGCCGAATGGCCGACCGCGACTACATGGCGCGTATCCAGCCCCAGCTTAGGCCCCTCGCGGCCCAGCATGTCGGCGGCCGCCGCGACATCCTGAAAGCTCCCCGGATAGCCGCCGCCCGGCACGTCCACCCCGCGATATTCGATGTTCCACACCGCGATGCCGCGCTTCATGAGGTCGGCGGCGAGCGCGTGCATGATGTCGGCCTTCGCCACCGCCGTCTGCCAGCAGCCGCCGTGGATCATCAGCACCACCGGGAACGGCCCCTTGCCCTCGGGCTTCCACAGCTCGACATGCTGAAGCGGGTCCGCCCCGTAGGACAGGATCGGGCCGGGCGCGGGCGGCTGCACCACGCGCGCCTTGAACTCCGGATAGGTCATCGGTGCGGCCATCGCCGGAGTCCCCATGGCAAAGAGCGCCAGCGCGGTCGCCCAGCCCCTCACAGCAGCTTGATCTCGCGCAGGCGCTGCATGAGGTAATCGTGCGCGGTGATCGGCTCCGGATAGCGATCCGGATGCGAGGCATCGACGCAGCCCGGCAGCGTCTCGATCAGGTAATCCGGCCGGAAGTGCAGGAAGAAGGGCATCGAGTAACGCGCATGCCCCCGCCGCGCCGAAACCGGGTTGGAGACCCGGTGCGTGGTCGAGCGCAGGCGGTTGTTGGTGAGCCGCTGGAGCATGTCGCCGACGTTTACCGCCAGCTCGCCCTCCTTCGGCGTCACCGACAGCCACTGACCATCGCGATCGAGGATCTCCAGCCCCGCCTCCTCGGCGCCGAGGAGCAAGGTGATCGTGTTGATGTCCTCGTGCGCGCCGGCACGGATCGAAGGGCCGTCGCCGTCGACCGGCGGATAATGGAGCAGGCGCAGGACGGAATTGCCGTCACGCACCGTGTCCGCGAAGAAATCGGGTTCGAGCTTCAGGTAGCGGGCGATCGCCTCCAGTAGCCGCGCGCCGGTCGCGTCGAAGGCGGCGAACAATTCGAGCATCACCGCGCGGAAATCGGCCAGTTCCTTGGGCCAGATGTTCGGCGGCATCCGGTCTTCGTAGGCGTGGCCCGCCGCCAGCTCGCGACCGACATGCCAGAATTCCTTGAGGTCGACCGCCTTGGCATCCTTGGCGGTCTCGACGCCGAAGGCGGTATAACCGCGCTGGCCGCCGCCGCCGGCCGGTCGATAGACCGTCTTCGCATCGACGGGCAGCGCGAACAGGGCTTTCGAGGCCGCTTCGGCGCGCGCGATCAGATCGTTCGAGATGCCATGGTTGGAGATGACGGCGAAGCCGTAGCGCTCGAAGCTGCCGCCCAGCGCCTGGGCGAAGCCGTCGCGATCCTGCGCGAAATCGGCGAGCGAAACGGAAGCCACGTCCGCCGGAGGGGCGGGTCTGTCGATAACGGTATCCATGGATACCAGATAGGCCGGTGTGTGCGGAGGGAA
>BACX01000812.1 GCA_000333335.1 Sphingomonas-like bacterium B12
CACGCCTTTACCAAACACCATATGCCCCCAAGCCCCTCTTGGATCCTGAACTCACAAATCACAGCGTCTCTTGCGGAAATGCTTGGCTCTGTCGACCGAAAAATGGCCCGGAATAACAAAAGCGATAGCTTTCATCGGCGCGATGACAAGCGCTGCGGTGATCACGCGGCAAACGCCATCTTGATCCTGATAGATTGGCGATTGATCAAGATTTGAGGGAGCAAGTTTTGGGGTCCGCATAGCGGCGCTGGTGGCCCCGGCACCAACGTGGTGGACAAGGGTTCCGCGACGAAGGACATCCTCGCGGCGCCCGCCGGCAACGGCGACAATTCGACCGCGACGACGCCGCAGTAAGCGGATGCCGTCACCCCGGCTTTCGCCGGGATGATGCGAACACGGAAAGGGCCGCGACGGATATCCCCGTCGCGGCCCTTCCTGTTTCCAGGCCCCTTATCAGGCCCACATCAGGCGTGGCCGATCAGAAGGCGACCGCCACGGCGCCGACGAAGCCACCCTTGGAGATATCGCGATTCTTACCGCCGCCCAGAGGGTAGCTGTAGAGATCCTTGTTGGTGTCCGTGTAGGCGGCCGAGAAGGTCAGTGCCTTCCAAGTGTAGGCCGCCGTGATGCTCCAGTCGGTGTATTTCTGGCCGAACGTGATGTAGTTGTGGACGAACGAACGGCCGACGTGGCCGGTCAGCGTCACGCCGGTGTTCGGGATCGAGAAGGACGGCTCGACATAGGCGTAGAAGCCGCCGCGGCGATCCTCGGTGCCGTCCGACAGGCCATGCTGCTTCCAGGCGAAGTTGGTGCCGACCTTCACGCCGACCGGGCCGAAGCTGTGCGAGACGTTGGCATACGGCTCGAAGAAGTCGGAATTGATGCCGCCCGAACCCGGATAGTAATAATAGAGCATGCCGACATCGACGGTCGTGCCGTTGAAGGTCTTCTTGTAGCCGCCGTACAGATCGATCTCCTGATCGCCGCCGTTGGCGACATAATCGTCGATCGAGCTGCCCCAGGTGCCGACGTAGAAGCCCGATTCGTGGCTGACGCCGATCGTGCCCTGGATGGCGAAGCGCTTGTTGGTCTGCGAGAGGCCACGGAAGCGATAGTCGCTGGTCAGCGTGGCGCCGCCCGTGATCGTGAAGGCGCTGGGCGGGGCGGCATCGTCCGCCAGCGCCGGAACGGCCGCCATCGTGCCGAACGCCAACGCGACACAGGCCTTGGTCAAAGCGCGCATAATCGTGGATCCTCTTTCTTCTTGGACAAAGGAGCATCCACCCGCGAGTGCACCGGTACCGGACTCTCCCACCCCCCGAGGCAGTGGCCGGCTGCGATGCACAGGCAGACTCGTACCGATTTCGCGGCAGCGCACAATTACAATCGCGCAACAGAAGAGCAACAATCGCCAGATGACGACAGACCGTTGCTCCAGCGCAACAGACAGCGTTATCTTATTTCTTCGACGGCTTTGTTTATGCGGTCTTGATGCGCGCGAAGCCGCGCTCCAGATCGGCGATCAGGTCGTCGGGATGTTCCAGCCCGATATGCAGGCGGATCGCCGGGCCGTCCGCCTCCCAGCGGGTTGCCGAACGGATCGTGCCCGGCTCGATCGGCAGGGCCAGGCTCTCATAGCCGCCCCAGCTGTAGCCGATGCCGAAATGCGTGAGCCCGTCGATGAAGGCCGCGCGGCTCGCCGTGTCGCCGCCCTTCAGAATGAAGGTGAACAGACCGGACGATCCCTTGAAGTCGCGCGCCCAAACATCGTGACCGGGGCAGGAGGGCAGCGCAGGATGCAGCACGCGCGCCACTTCCGGCCGCCCGTCCAGCCAGTACGCGACCTTGAGCGCGCCCTCCTCATGCGCCTTCATCCGCACGGCGAGCGTGCGCAGCCCGCGCAGGCCGAGATAAGCGTCGTCGGGCGCGACATGCTGGCCGAACAGCTGCGTGGTGCGGCGCAGCTTGGCATGGTGCGCCGCGGTAGCGGTGACCGATCCCAGCATCGCATCCGAATGACCTACAACATATTTGGTGCAGGCGAGGATGGTGAGGTCGATCCCCGCCGCGATCGCCGGGAACAGCAGGGGCGTCGCCCAGGTGTTGTCGAGCAGGGG
>BACX01000811.1 GCA_000333335.1 Sphingomonas-like bacterium B12
GACGGTGCGGAGACCCGCGGCGCCGTCTCGGGACTTGGGCTTGCTCATCGGAGGATCGGCCCGTCGCCAGGCCCCTTATGTCGTCAGCGGAAAGAAGCGGCGGTGGGGCGTCTCCACCGGAAGGGCTCAGATCAGCCCGATACCCGTAGAGGGGCGGCGCATATACGATAGGATCATCGGTCGCCTCCCGTGCTTCGCTGAAACGATGCGACCGCGCATAGCATGATCCCAAGCATCGCGCCAATCGCCGTTCATCCCGAACGAAGTCGAGGGATGTGGAAGGTGGCAAAGTGCGCGAAGCACGCACCTCGACTTGGCTCGGTACGAACGGAGCCTCACGCTCCAAGACCTTGATGTTAACGAATTCACCCCGATATTCCGCGCAAGTCCGCGACTTGCCGAGCTTGTCGGCGGGTGCTAGCACGGCAGATGGGCGCGATATCCATGCGCCCCAAGCCGGTGCCACTCTGGGTGGCCGGATATCAGGTTGACGTCGCACATGCCGCATTTTCTTTCCCGCACCGATCGCTTCGAGAGCGACGCGGCTGCGCGGAACGGGCGCCGGGCCAAACGAGCCCTGCATGCGTCTGCGACGGCCACGCACCACGCTGTTTCTTATCCCGCGATCCCCGTGCGCACGGCGCCGGCAGGATCGCTTCTTCACAACGACATATCGGCGCACCCGCTGCCGCCTCATATCGGCGGCCGGCGCGCCCGGAGACACTATAATGACGATGCGCATGCTGATCGACGCGCGCCACCCGGAAGAGACACGGGTCGCGGTCGCCAAGGGTAACAGAATCGAAGAATTCGATTTCGAGAGTGCCGAACGCAAGCAGCTCAAGGGCAATATCTACCTCGCCAAGGTGACCCGCGTGGAGCCGTCGCTCCAGGCGGCCTTCATCGAGTTCGGCGGCAACCGCCACGGCTTCCTCGCCTTCTCGGAAATCCACCCGGATTACTACCAGATCCCCAAGGAGGATCGCGACGCGCTGCTGCGCGAGGAGCAGGAAGAGGCCGAGGCGCTCGCCGCCGAGGACGACGATCATTTCGACGACGAGCATGACGAGCATGATCACGACCATGATCATGCCGAAGCGTCCGACCACGACATCGACGTCGATTCGATCGAGCGCCTCGATGACGATGGCGGCCATGACGAGGAGCCGTCGGCCGAGGACCATCCGCACGAGGACGGTGAAGAGGCTGCCAAGCCGCGCCGTTCGAAGTCGGCCGGTCGCGGCGATGGCGATCATGTCGAGGCGCTGCGCAAGCGCCGGCAGAACCTGCGCCGGCGCTACAAGATCCAGGACGTGATCCGCCGCCGTCAGGTGCTGCTGGTGCAGGTCGTCAAGGAAGAGCGCGGCAACAAGGGTGCGGCG
>BACX01000810.1 GCA_000333335.1 Sphingomonas-like bacterium B12
GGGCCGGTGAGGCCTGGGGCGCACGGCCTATCGCTATCGCGATCGAGGCCGCTGGGGTTTCTGCCCATGCTCGTGGCTCCTTCGAGAATTTAGGCAACTGGCGGAAAAGCCGTCAGCCGGACATAACGATCTGAAAATGGCGCGATCTGACTGACGCCGAAGAATGGGGTGGGAAGAGTTGCAATGAAGTGGATCGAAGCGAGCCAGCTCGAACTGCCCCAAGATGAACATCTGTGGCCGTATTTGAGAGATCGGTTTCGGAATGTTGCAATCGGGCAATTATCGGATCGATCATCTTGGTGCATCACAGAGAAGCGAGCGTCGGCTCCGATCCGGACTGGCGCTCGAACAGGCGCCGATAACGGCCATTCTCGATGTCGAGTAGCCGGGCGTGGTCGCCATCCTCGACGATCCGGCCGGAGTCGAACACCAGGATCCGATCGAGCGTACGCACCGTGGAGAGGCGATGCGCGATGATCACCGTGGTGCGCCCCATCATCAGTCGCGCCATCGCCTCGGTGATCGCGGCCTCGGATTCGGAATCGAGGCTGGAGGTGGCCTCGTCGAGGATCAGGATCGGCGCGTCCGCCAGGAAGGCGCGGGCCAGCGCCACCCGCTGCCGCTCGCCGCCCGACAGCTTCACGCCGCGCTCGCCCACCGGCGTGCGATAGCCCTTGGGCAGCTTCGTGATGAAGTCATGCGCGTTGGCGAGTTTCGCCGCCTGCTCGATCTCCGCCTGCGTCGCGTCGGGCCGCGCATAGCCGATATTCTCGGCGAGGCTGCGGTGGAACAGGATCGGCTCCTGCGGCACGATTGCGATCTGTTGGCGGAGCGACGCCTGCGTTGCGTGGCCGACATCCTGCCCGTCGATCGTCACACGGCCTTCGGTCACATCGTAGAGCCGCTGGATCAGCTTGACGAAGGTCGTCTTGCCCGACCCGGACGGGCCGACGAGGCCGACACGCTGCCCGGCCGGTATGGTGACGTCCAGCGCCTCGTAGAGCGGTGTCGCGTGCCCGCCGTAGCGGAAGGTGACATGGTCGAAGCGGATCGCGCCTTCCTCGATGCGGATGGGCTTTGCATCCGGCGTATCCTCGATGCCGAGCGGCTGGTCGTGGATGTCGACCAGTTCCTCCATCTCGTTCACCGCGCGCTGCAGCTGGTGCACATACTGGCCGATCTCGCGCAGATAGCCGTGCACCACCAGATAGGTGGTGAGCACGTAGGCGACGTCGCCGGCGGACGCGCGACCCTGCCACCACAGCCACAATGCCGTGCCGGTCAGCGCCGCGCGCACCAGCCAGAGCAGGGTGAGCTGCGCGGTGCCGGCATAGGTGAACAGCATCCACGTCCGCCGCGTGCGCCGCTGCCATTTGGAGACGATCCAGCCGAGGCGCCGCTCCTCGCGCTCCTCCGCGCCGAGGGCCTTGACCACTGCATTGGTGCCGATCGCATCGGCCAGCACGCCGCCGATCTTCGTGTCCCACTGGTTCGACAGCCGCGAGGCGGGCGCGATCACCCGCGTCGCCAGCGTCACCGTCAGCGTCACGTAGGCGATCGCGCCCAGCCCCATGACGAGGCCCATCACC